>CAYTOV010000019.1:0-17051 GCA_964439485.1 uncultured Acidaminococcales bacterium
GTTTGCTCCGTTACTTTGACTTTGAATTTCTGGTTAGGTGCGACAATAAAGGTTTGAGACGGCAAGTAAGTTTTAAATTCAGTTTCGCCTGGAAGTTGGACAGTAAGGCTGCCGCTGATTACTGTCATGTATTCAGTGCTGTTGGTGCCGAATTCATATTCGCCTGTTTCCATAACACCAACGGTGGCTGGCCCGTCATGGTTTTCAAAGGCTACGGAAAGAACTTGACCACCAAAATATTCATTTGTCTTAAACATGATAATTCCCCCATTTTTGCTTTTCATTTATCTTTGTTTTACATTTTATGCAAACGAGATATGAAACGATTAATTCGTCAAATTTATAAATATTCCTGCTTTCTTGTAATGAATACATAATTGGCCATCTGTACTTTGACAGAAGATTGCGCAATGGGTTTTAATTTTCAATGTAACTGTGGTATAGTAGTAAATGTAAATTTAATAGACAGAGGGCGTGAATATCATGTACACACGAGTTAGAAAAGCAGTTATTCCGGCTGCTGGTCTGGGTACGAGATTTTTGCCGGCTACCAAGGCACAGCCAAAGGAAATGCTGCCGATAGTCGATAAACCGACCATACAGTATATAATTGAAGAAGCTATTGCTTCCGGCATAGAAGAATTTCTTATTGTAACCGGCCGCAGTAAGAGATCGATCGAAGACCATTTCGACCGTTCTTTGGAATTAGAATTGACGCTTCAGCATAATCATAAAGATGAAATGTTGAAAATGGTGCAGGAAATTTCCAATATTTCTATCCACTATATAAGACAGAAAGAACCGCTTGGACTTGGTCATGCAATTTTGTGCGCTAAACATTTTGTCGGCAGTGAACCTTTTGCCGTTTTGCTTGGCGATGATATTGTCGATAGTACCACTCCTTGCCTGAAACAGATGATCGATGTCTACAATGAAACTGGCTCCAGCATTCTGGGTGTGCAGGAAGTAGAACAAGAAAAGGTATCGAGCTATGGTATCATCGAGCCAAAGGCTAAGATCGGTGACAGGCTGTGGTCAGTTAAAGACATGGTTGAAAAACCTGCTGTCAGCGAAGCACCTTCCAGACTTGCTGTTTTGGGCCGTTATATAATTGCTCCGGAAATATTTGATATTCTGGAAAATACTAAACCGGGCAGTGGCGGCGAAATTCAGTTAACTGATGCTCTGAAAGAATTGGCAAGGATGCAAACCATTTTAGCGTATAATTTCGAGGGGCGTCGTTATGATGTTGGCGATAAGCAAGGCTTTTTGGAAGCAACAGTAGAACAGGCACTTAAAAAACCGGAACTAAGAGATAAGTTTTTGGCGTACTTAAAAGATATTGTCGCAAAAGAAGGCTAATTTTGGCGGTGAAAAGATGGATTTAAATGGAAAACTGAAGCTGGACTCTGGTTTTTGTTTCGATTATACGAATATGCTCGGTGAAAAACTAATCAAAGCAGATGATATCCTATCTATTCAAAATAAAATTGAGCGGGCAGTGCAAGGTCTGGCACAGATACGCGGGAACGGTGTGTCTGAAGGCCATTTGTCCAAAAATGGAGAACCTGAGCCAGTCTATTTTACGAGGCTGCCGATGATTGGTGAAGGTAATCCCAATACACCTGAATCCATCGAGAAACTGAAAGCTTACAGCAAACAAATCTGGGACACCAAGGACGCAGTAATATTTTTTGGTATAGGCGGCTCCTATCTTGGAAACAAGGTTTTGTTTGACATACATGCCGGTTCCTTCTGGAATCAAAAAAAAGCCTTGGAAAGACGTGGCTTTCCTAAGGTGTTTTTCAGCGGCAACAATCTGGATGCAGACCAGTATTCATCAATGCTGGCCGAAATCGTCCGCCAGGCACAGTACAAACGCTTAGCAGGGCAGGGTAAAACAAGGGTTATGCTTATTCCGATAACGAAATCGGGAACTACGCTCGAAACTGTTGCAGCCTTTGTTTATTTTTATGAAAACCTCAAACTGGAAAAAGAGCTTTTCGAAGTTGATGTTACTGTTGTAACTGATCTTGAGGTAGAAGCAGCTACCAGCCCGCTATGTCAGCTGGCCCAGGAAAACAACTGGCAGACATTTGATATTAAGGAAGGCGTTGGCGGCCGTTTCTGCGTTTTGAGTAATCCTGGCCTTATTACGGCAGCGGTGGTAGGCATTGATATTGAAGAACTTCTCTCTGGTGCAAGGGATATGGAATTAGCGTGCCGCGAAGAAGACCCGGCTAAAAATCCGGCATTACTTAATGCTGTTTTAAAATATCTGGCAGCCGAACGCTTTGGCTGTGATATTGAAGTTTTAATGCCTTATTCCATGAGATTAAAGTCTCTTGGCGAGTGGTATGTGCAGCTTTTGGCTGAATCACTTGGCAAACGCTGCAACCGGCAGGGTGAACAGATAAATTACGGCAGGACACCTATTGCCGCTGTCGGCACCACCGATATGCATGCCCAGACTCAGCAACATCAGGATGGCTGCAGGAACAAAGTTGTTCAATTTGTGGAAATTCTTGAAAAAACTTGTGATGTGCAGTTAGGCAATCCTTTCGGCAAGCTGGAATTCTTCGCCAAATATAATGGAATGTGCGTAGACGAGGCGTTAAAGATTGCTTTAGAAGCGAATGCGCAGGCTTTGAATGAAGATTCGCGTTTTAACGCTAATTATCAGCTGCCGAAATTAACCACCTATTATGTGGGGCAATTGTTGTATTTTCTGATGCTGAGTGTTGCCTATGAGGGTGAGCTGGCAGACGTGGATGCTTATGATCAGCCCGGCGTTGAAGCATATAAGAAAATCATGAAAGAAAAACTTGGCAGATAAAAGTTTAATAAATTACAAAGGCCTTACAGCATTAGCTGTAAGGCCTTTTTGCATATATAATCATTTTTCGCGCAGAACGATTGGTTCATTGCTGCTGCTTGTAGCAAGTGTACTGGTAATCATACCGCGCTTTGCCATAGTTTTTAAAACCAGATCACGGCGTTTTTTGCAGTCCTCAGGATTTTCATAAGGGTTTAAAGCAGAAGGAGCATTGAGCAAACCGGCAAGGGTTGCTGACTCGGCCAGCGTAAGTTCTTCAGGAGTTTTGGCAAAATAGGTATTCGCAGCTTGCGTTACACCGTAGGCACCTGCGCCATAATAAGCACTATTAAGGTACATTTCGAGAATTTCATCTTTGGAATAACTGCTTTCTGCAATTAAAGCCAGAAAAATTTCCAGAGTTTTGCGTCCGACCGTTTGCGTTGAGGAAAGCAGGGCATTTTTGATAAGCTGTTGGGTGATGGTACTGCCGCCTTGCACTATTTCATCAGCTTGAATATTTGCCAGGAGAGCACGGAAAATTCCATCAACGTCTACGCCGCTGTGCTCATAGAAACGGTGGTCTTCTATGGCTACTACAGCTTGTGGTAATGTTGCCGGTAATTTTTCAATAGTGACCCAGGCGTCTTTATTCACTTTCTCCTGCACAGTTTGTTTGATATGTGCTGCTTGCCAAACAAGGTACAACGGTCTTGGCCAGGAAGAAGGGGCCGGCAGTAAGGAAAGTGGCGAAAACTCGGAATTTTTAACCGTTGTCTCGACAGAACTTGTAACCGACTTCAAATCAGGCTTGTTTTGCGGGCCGACATTTTTGGGAAAAGGAAAGAATAAGAAGACAAGAAGAAAGATTAATATGAAACCAATTTTTTTCATTGGCAGGGACCTCCGGATAAGAATAAACTCTATATTTATAATTCTAACCGAAATGAATATTAATGGCTAGCGGAAAATGTTAGAAGCATGGCGTAAAATCATAATGTTGCAAGGAAAAAAGTTTTGATTATTGTAATTAATAGTAGTAAAATTGTATTTATACAATAGGGGAGTGTTTCCTGTTATACATACTTGTAAGATATGTTTTTATGGTAAAGGCAAGAACAAATAATTGCATAAACGATGCATAAAAATAAATGATTCTGAATAAAAATATATGCATACAATCAAGCAAACACCACGCTTGGCAGCGATTATTTTTCAAAGGCTTGCTTTTTTATAAAAATACTTGCAAAAAAATTCACATTAGTTGTATAATAATAAACATGTAAAGAGGAGGATGGATATGAAGGCTAGCGTTATTGGAGCAACAGGGTACGCCGGCGTTGAACTTTTGAGGTTGCTTGATGGCCACCCAGAGGTGGAACTAGGAGTTATTACCTCGGAGAGTAGTACAGGAGAAAATATTGCGGCGATGTATCCGCATTTGGCAAAAAGGGTTAGTCGTGAACTAGCTAGCATGAAAGAAATTGAGCAGATTGCCGCTGACAGTGATGTCATTTTTATCGCGCTGCCGCATGGGCATGCCATGAAAATTGGTTCCCAGCTGCATAACAGCAAGGTACGCATCATTGATCTAGGCGGAGATTATAGATTTAAGGATCACAAGGTTTTTGAAGAGTGGTACAAGCTGAAACATGAAGACCCAACAGCAAAGGCTGTTTATGGTCTTACCGAGTTATATAGAGAAGAAGTTAAGGAAGCAACCATTCTTGCTAATCCAGGATGCTATACGACCTGCAGTATTCTGGCTTTGGTTCCTTTATTCAAGGCTGGTCTGATTGAAACGAAAGGCGTCATTGTTGATGCTAAGTCTGGTACTACTGGCGCAGGACGCAGCTTAAAGGTCGGCAGCCTTTATTGCTCTGTAAACGAGAATTTCCATGCCTATGGTGTTGCCAGTCATCGCCATACGCCGGAAATCGAGCAAGCATATTCTGCTTTTGCCGGAGAAGAGGTTATTATCCAGTTTACACCGCACCTTTTGCCGGTCGACAGAGGTATTCTCTCGACTTGCTATGCTAACCTGAAGCAGGGTGTAACTGACGCGCAGGTGGCAAAGGCCTATAATGAACTCTATGATGAAGAATTTTTCATACGTGTGCTTGGTAAAGGTGCCTGCCCTGAAATAAAAAATGTCAGAGCTTCCAACTATGTCGATATAGGTTGGGAAATTGACAGACGTACAGGCCGCATTATTGCTATGTCGGCTATTGATAATTTAGTAAAAGGTGCAGCAGGACAGGCTGTACAGAACATGAACGTAATGTTTGGTATAGAAGAAACAACAGGTTTAAGACAATTGCCTATATATCCTTAAGGAGGCGAATTAAATGATAAAACAAATAGACGGTTGGCTGACGGCTCCTCAGGGATTCATTGCCGCAGGTGTGAAAGCCGGTATTAAAGCTAGCGGTAAAGAAGATGTCGCAGTTATCATGAGCACTGTTCCCGCAGCAGCCGGTGCGGTTTTTACACAAAACAAAATGTGTGCGGCACCTGTAATCATTAGTCGTGAAGCTGCTAAACATCCTTATGCGCAGGTTATAGTTGTGAACTCAGGCTGTGCTAACGCTTGTACTGGCGAAAAAGGCTTGGCCGACGCCAGGGAAATGGCTTCTTTTACTGCAGGATTATTGGATATCGACGAAAAAGGCGTTTATGTCTGTTCAACAGGTGTTATCGGGCACTTCCTGCCAATGGATAAAGTAAGGACCGGCATCGCTGATGCCGTTGATAAAATGGATGAGAATGAGGGCGAAAGTGCTGCTCTTGCCATCCAGACAACTGATACGTTTGTCAAAAAGATAGCCTATGAATTTGAGCTGGGCGGCAAGAAGGCAAGAATTGCCGGTATTGCCAAAGGTGCTGGGATGATTCATCCTAACATGGCTACTATGCTGACTTTCATAACGACTGATGCGGCTATTGCTCCTGATGTGTTGAAAAGAACAGTTAAAGCTGTAGCGGATAAGTCTTTCAATATGGTCGTTGTAGATGGTGATACCAGTACCAATGACAGTATGATAGTACTTGCTAATGGCTTAGCTGAAAATGAAATAATTTTGTCAGAGGAACATCCTGATTACCCTGTTTTCTTTGAAGCATTCCTGCGTGCAGCGCAAGAGCTGGCAAAGATGATTGCTCATGACGGCGAAGGCGCGACTAAGTTCCTGGAAGTAAATGTTATCGGCGCAGCTTCTTTTGCGGATGCTAAATTGGCGGCGATGGCAATAGCGAAGTCACCGCTGGTTAAAACTGCTTTCTTTGGTGAAGATCCTAATTGGGGACGCATCGTTTGCGCTGCCGGTTATTCGGGAGCAGCTTTGCAGGCAGATCGTGTAACATTGAGCATTGGCGGCGTGAGATTAGTGGAAAATGGTCTTAATGTAGGCGTTCCGCTGGAAGAATTGGCTTCTATCATGGCCGAACATGATATCAGTATTACAGTTGATTTGGCGGTAGGCAAAGAAAAAGCAACAGTCTGGACTTGTGATTTTAGCTATGAATATGTAAAAATTAACGGTGAATATCATACATAGAAGACAAAATATACGATAAAGGGGTATGTACTATGTTAATTAGAGAAGAACAAATCAATACATTGGTGGAAGCTTTACCATATTTGAGAGATTTCAAAGGTAAGACAGTAGTTGTAAAATACGGCGGCAACGCTATGTTGAATGACGAAATAAAAAATAAAGTGCTTCAGGACATCGTATTTTTGCGCTGTGCAGGTCTGAGACCTGTTGTAGTTCATGGCGGCGGGCCGGAAATTACTGCTATGCTGCAAAAGGCCGGCAAAAAGACACAATTTGTCAGCGGCCTCAGGGTTACCGATGCTGAAAGCGTAGAGCTGGCAGAAATGGTGCTGGTCGGCAAAATCAACACAGACCTTGTAGTACGCCTTAACCTTTTAGGTGGTCGTGCAGTTGGTTTGAACGGTAAAGACGCCAACCTTGTGCAAGCGAAAAAACACTTGGCTGACATTTACGAAAATGGCGAAGTAAATCTTGTCGACATTGGTTTTGTCGGTAATGTGGAAAAAATTAATACAGAGTTAATCAATATCTTATTGGACAATGACTTCATTCCTGTTATCGCTCCTACTGGTGTAGGCGTTAACGGTGAGACTTATAACATCAATGCGGACAGCGTTGCCGGTGAAATTGCCGGTGCTTTGAAGGCGGAAAAACTCCTTGTTTTGACTGATGTCCGAGGAATTTATTCTGATTACAGGGATGAAAGCAGTTTTATTTCAACTTTAACTTTCGAAAAAGCACAGGAACTCATCATCCGCGGCAATATCGACGGTGGCATGATCCCAAAAGTAAAGGCTTGTATTACGGCTCTTTCCGGTGGCGCGCACAAAACACACATCATTGATGGCCGTGAACCTCATACTATTCTTATGGAGATTTTCAGTGACTCAGGCGTAGGTACGGAAGTAGTTAAAGAATAATAAATATATTGTTAGAGGGGATAAGGGATGAATCAAGAAACAGTTATCGCAGATACTGAAAAATATTATTTGCCGGTTTTCAGCCGGAATCAAATCGTGCTCGATCACGGTAAAGGATGCAAGCTTTATGACATGGATGGTAATGAATACCTGGATTTCCTGGCAGGTATCGCAGTCAATGCTCTTGGACATGCGCATCCGGCATTGGTCAATGCAATCGCAGAACAGGCTGGCAAACTTATTCACTGTTCCAATCTGTACTATACAAAAGTGCAGGCAGATTTAGTAAAGACGCTGGCTGAAGTAAGCGGTTTTGAACGTACCTTTCTTTGCAACAGCGGTGCTGAGGCTAACGAAGGTGCTTTGAAGCTGGCACGTAAATATGGTCATCAAAAGGCCGAAGGCAAACAAAGAATAATTTCGACCGTGCATTCTTTCCATGGCCGTACTTTAGCAACTTTGACTGCTACAGGACAGCCTAAATATCAAAAAGGTTATGAACCGCTGCCAACCGGCTTTGACTATGCGGAATACGGCGATATCACAACACTTGAGAATCTGATGGGCGAGGACGTCTGTGCTGTTATCCTGGAACCAATTCAGGGTGAAGGCGGCGTACATGTTCCTTCGGATGAGTATCTGAAACAAGTTCGTGCTTTGTGCGATAAATATGATGCACTCCTTATCTTTGATGAAATTCAGACTGGCCTTTGCCGCAGCGGCAAATGGTTTGCCTGGGAATACAGCGGAGCGAAACCAGATATTATTACCTTGGCTAAAGCTTTGGGCGGTGGTTTCCCAGTAGCTGCTTTCCTGACGACTGAGCGTCTGGCTCATGTCTTTGCTCCTGGCGACCATGGTTCTACTTTCGGCGGCAATCCTTTGGCTTGTGCCGCTGCCAATGCTTCTTTGAAGGTAATGCGTGAAGAAAATCTTGCCGCTAAAGCTGCAGAAATGGGTACTTATTTTAAAACTCAGCTGGAAGCTTTACAGAAAAAGTTCCCGGACAAAATAACTGAGGTACGTGGTCGTGGCCTGCTATTGGGCATGGAACTGTCAAAACCGGGTAAACCCATAGTTGATGCCTGCCTGCAAAAGGGCATGATTATCAACTGCACTGCTGTCAATGTCATTCGTCTTGTACCGCCGCTGATCATTACCAAAGCGGAAATTGACGCTCTGATGGCTGTTTTTGCCGAAGTATTTCCGGAATTCTGATTAGAGTGAGAGGCTAGATGATATGAGCTTAAGACATAAAGATTTAATAGCTATGAATGATTTGTCTGTTGGTGAAGTAGCAACCATATTTGATGTTGCCAAGAAACTGAAACAAAAACAAAAAAACGGAGAACCACATCAATATCTGAAGGGCAAAACACTTGTCATGATTTTTTCCAAAGCTTCCACACGTACAAGGGTTTCTTTTGAGACAGGCTTTTTTCAGTTGGGTGGTCATCCTATCTATTTGAATGATTCTTCTTCTCAGGTCGGTCGTGGCGAACCGGTGCGTGATACAGCCAGAGTGCTTTCCCGCTTTGCTGATGGCATTATGATCCGCACTTTTTCTCATGACGCGGTCAAAGAACTTGCAGAATATGCTTCCATTCCTGTTATCAATGGATTGACAGACCTGGAACATCCCTGTCAGGCATTGACGGACCTGTTTACGATTATGGAACACAAAGAAGTCTTAAAGGGTCGTAAGCTTGTTTATGTGGGCGATGGCAATAACATGACCAACTCATTGATGGTTGCCTGCGCCAAAGTCGGTATGAATATGGTTTGCGCCTGCCCAAAAGGTTATCAGCCAGATCTGGGAATTTTCAAAGAAGCCTGCGAAGAAGCTAAAAAAACAGGTTGTACTATTGAAATAGAAGAAGATTTGTTTAAAGCAGCAAAAGGCGCTGATGTTCTTTATACGGATGTTTGGGCATCAATGGGTCAGGAAGGCGAACAATCTATCCGCAAGGAAGCTCTTGGCGATTACCAGATAAATAAGGAACTGATGAAGGTTGCAAGACCTGATGCTATAGTGCTGCATTGCCTGCCGGCACATCGCGGCGAGGAAATAACTGATGATGTTATTGAAGGACCGCAGTCCGTGGTTTTTGATCAGGCAGAAAATCGTTTGCATGTACAAAAAGCTATTATGGCTTTACTGATGAGTGATGAAAAGATTTAAGTAATCTTATGAAAGTATGCTGATTACAGTACTTTTATTAAAGATAAATAAGTGATGAATTTTAGGGGGATGCATCTACAATGAACAAAAAAGACATTAAGAAAGTAGTATTAGCTTATTCCGGAGGTCTTGATACATCAGTTATCATTCCTTGGCTGAAAGAAAACTATAACAATTGCGAAGTTATTGCTGTAACAGCAGACCTTGGACAAGGAGCTGAACTTGATCCGGTTTATGATAAAGCTTTAAAATCCGGTGCAAGCAAATGCTTCATTCTTGACTTGAAAGAAGAGTTTATCTCTGACTATGTTTGGCCAGTAGTTAAAGCTGGTGCTGTTTATGAGAAAAAATACCTTTTAGGTACTTCTTTTGCTCGTCCTTTGATTGCTAAGAAACTGGTTGAAATTGCTTTGGCAGAGGGCGCAGACGCTGTTGCTCACGGCGCTACCGGCAAAGGTAACGACCAGGTTCGTTTCGAATTATCAGTAAAAGCTTTGGCTCCGCAATTATCCGTAATTGTACCTTGGCGCGAATGGAATATCCGTTCCCGTGAAGATGCTATCGACTTTGCTGAAGCACACAATATTCCTATTCCTGTTACTAAAGCCCATGATTACAGCATGGACCGTAATATGTGGCACCTCAGCCATGAAGGCTCCGATCTGGAGAATCCATGGAATGCACCAAAAGACGAGTTGTTCATTGTAACAAATACCCCGGAAAAAGCTCCGGATAAAGCTGAATACGTAGAACTCGAATTTGAACAAGGTGTACCGGTTGCTGTCAATGGCACTAAACTGAGCCCTGCGAAGATTGTCGAAACTCTGAATGAAATCGGCATCCGTAATGGCGTTGGTATCTGCGATATGGTTGAAAACCGTCTTGTTGGTATGAAATCCCGCGGTATTTATGAAACTCCTGGCGGCACTATCATTTATTATGCACATAATGAATTGGAAAATCTCTGCCTGGATCGTGCAACGAACCATTATAAACAAATGGTTGGTATCAAATATGCAGAATTGGTATATGATGGTATGTGGTTCTCTCCTTTGCGCGAAGCATTAGCAGCATTTGTTGATGAAACACAAAAAACTGTTACCGGTACTGTTCGCTTGAAACTCTATAAAGGTAACGTTATGAGCGCAGGCGCTAAATCACCATACTCTCTCTATAGTCAGGAATATGTAACCTTCGGCGCTGACGAAGTTTACAACCAAGCTGATGCAACAGGCTTCATTACTTTATTCGGGCTGCCACTTACTGTCCGTGCCTTGATGAAACAAGGAAAACTAAAATAATGGCTAAGCTTTGGGGCGGTAGATTCAGCAAAAATACAAATGAACTCGTGGATGCTTTCAACGCATCCATTGAGTTTGATAAAAGGCTTTATCATGAGGATATTCGCGGCAGCATAGCACATGCCACAATGCTTGGACGAGCTGGTATCATCCCAGTTGCTGATGCAGAGGAAATAGTAAACGGCTTGAAGCAAATTTTGGCCGACATTGAAGCTGGTGATTTCAGTTTTGAAGTGTCTTTAGAGGATATTCATATGAATATCGAAGCACGTCTTACTGAAAGAATCGGCAGTGCAGGTGCCCGGTTGCATACGGCACGCAGTCGTAATGACCAGGTTGCTTTGGATATGCACATGTACATGAAGCGGGAAGTGGTAGAAATCGGCGAACTGCTCCTGAAATTCGAGCAGGTGCTCCTGACGGTTGCTAAAGAGCATGAGAAGACGCTGATGCCTGGCTACACTCATTTGCAGCGTGCGCAGCCGATTACTTTTGCTCATCATCTTCTGGCCTATTTCAATATGCTCCAGAGGGATTTCCGTCGTTTGCAGGGAGTCTGGGCAGGCGCTGACATCATGCCTTTGGGAGCTGGTGCGATAGCAGGTACTACCTTCCCGATTGACAGGTTTGATGTTGCCAGCCAGTTGAATTTTGCAGATGTTTATGCAAACAGTATGGATGCAGTAAGTGATCGTGATTATGTACTTGAATTCTTGTCCTTCGCGTCTATTCTTATGATGCATCTCAGCCGTTTAAGTGAAGAAGTCTGCCTTTGGTCCAGCACAGAGTTTGCTTTTATCGAACTGGACGACGCTTTTGCGACAGGCTCAAGCATGATGCCGCAGAAGAAGAACCCTGATATTGCCGAACTTGTTCGTGGTAAAACCGGACGTGTTTACGGCCACTTGCAGGCACTGCTTGTTACGGTCAAAGGTTTGCCTCTGACTTATAATAAAGACCTGCAGGAAGATAAAGAAGGCTTGTTTGACGCTATCGATACCATTAAGTTCAGCCTTGCCGTCTACAGTGATATGATTGCTACGATGAAGGTAAACGTTGATAAGATGGAACAGGCTGTCAGCAAGGATTTCTCCAATGCTACTGATTTGGCTGATTATCTGGTAAGAAAAGGACTGCCTTTCCGCCAAGCGCATGAAGTTGTCGGCAAATGTGTGGCCTATGCTATTAAGGCCGGTAAATTTTTGCCTGAGATAACTCTTGCTGAATACAAAGAGTTTTCAGAGCTTTTTGAAGCGGATCTGCTGGAAACCCTCAAGCCGGAAAACTGCGTGGCGGCGCGTACGTCTTATGGCGGACCGGCCTTCACAGAAAATACTAAACAACTGATTCGCGGTGCTGAAATATTGGACATGCAAAGAGCTGTTCTGGAAGATTTGCACAAAAAAATATAGTTCGCGATTTATTTTAGCAAATAACCTGGTAATGCTTGGCATTATCAGGTTATTTTTTGTATAATAGGTGTTAGGTAAGCCAAAAGGCAGGGAAGGATGAATTTATTTGTTAGAGCAGATTGAGGGTGTAATACAAACTATAACAGTTTTGGATTTAGTCGATATTCTGGTTGTTACGTATTTTTTATATCGGCTTTATCAGATGCTGAAGAACACAAGAGCAGCTTCACTTGTCAAAGGGCTCCTGGTTCTTCTTATTGCTGCTTTAGTAAGTAATTGGCTGCATCTGCATGTTATAAACTGGTTGCTGGAAAAAAGTATGACTGTAGTATTGGTTGCCTTGCCCGTTGTTTTCCAGCCGGAACTCAGGCGTGCTTTGGAGCAGATAGGCCGCGGCCGTTTTTTCCGCAAAACAGTTGTTCTTGACGAGGAAGAAGTCGAGTACATGCTGTCAGCTTTGGTTTCAGCAGCAATGGCAATGTCACGCAACAAAATCGGTGCCTTGATAGTTTTTGAACGTGAAACTGGGCTTGATGACTATATAGAAACCGGCATCCAAATTGATGCTTTGGTTTCGCATGAGCTATTTATGAATATTTTTATCCCTAATACACCTCTGCACGACGGTGCCGTCATTATTCGCGGCAACCGTATCAAGGCAGCAGGCTGTCTACTGCCGCTCACAGAGGCCCGTAATCTGAGCAAAGAGCTTGGTACCAGGCACAGAGCTGCAATAGGACTTTCTGAGCAGTCTGATGCCCTTGTCCTCGTGGTTAGTGAAGAGACCGGTACTATTTCTCTGGCAAGAAGTGGTGTTTTGCAACGCTATCTTACAGTGGATGATATTAAGGAACTTTTGCGTCCGGGTATGAGCCAACCGCTTTTGGGATGGAAGGATGATTTATTAGAAAAGCTCAAAGGTTGGAGGAAAAAGTTATGAGAGAAAGCGAGCAGCGGAACAAATGGGTTGTGCGTATCTTTGCTTTTTTAACTGCCTGCGCTTTGTGGCTTTATGTCATGAATGAACAGAATCCGATCACGGAACGTTCTTTTACTGTGCCGCTGTCTAAAACCAATCTGGCGCAGAATATGGTAGTCAATAATATGCCGGAATCGGTAATCGTCAAAATCAAAGGAACCAGGACCGTTATTTCCGGTGCCAGGGAAAAGGATATACTGGCCTATATTGATTTCTCCAACGCAACGAAAGGCCGACATGGTTTTGATATTATGGCTAAGTCGACGGTTGGTGATATTATCGAAGTAAGTCCTAAAACCGTTCTCCTTGACATCGATACCATCAGCGAGCGTACAATGGATGTTGAAGCACGTATCATGGGTATACCGGGTTCTGGTGTTACTGTCGGTAAGCTGGAAATTGATCCGATAAAGGTAACAGTGTCGGGCGCCAGCAATCGCCTGGCTAATGCTTTCAAGGTTATTGCTCTGGTGGATATCACCGGCAAAGAAAAGAATTTTGAGGACTATGCCAACTTGACACCTGTTGCTATTGATGGCAGCGAAATGTATGATCTGAATGTGCAGCCAAATAAAGTGCAGGTCAAAGCGCTGATGCTAAAGCAGCTGGCAACAGTTGAACTGCCGGTTAAACCTGTTATGAGCGGAGTCCTGAAAAAGGGCTATACAATAAGTGTTGTGAAAACAGTACCTGAAAAAGTAAAATTAACGGCTGATCCTGGAGTTCTTGCAGGTATAACGGAAATCAAGACGGCACCGATTCTTTTAGATAACATCGAAGATGATGTTGAAATGCAGATGCCGCTTAACCTGCCGGATAAAGTTCTTGCTGAAACCCACA
Source organism: uncultured Acidaminococcales bacterium (assembly GCA_964439485.1). Classification (GTDB taxonomy): domain Bacteria; phylum Bacillota; class Negativicutes; order Acidaminococcales; family Acidaminococcaceae; genus RZYP01. The sequence goes on from CAYTOV010000019.1 coordinate 14,007, forward strand.
GCGTTTTGGTGAAGATACAACTGGAAAAACCAAGATAACGGAGTAAATATATGCAATTGCGCTTAAATAATTTGAGAGTATCCCTGCTGAATGATGCGCCGCTTAACGACTTAGCGGCGAAAAAGCTGGGAATCAGAAAACAAAATATAATTAAAACGACAATCTTACGGCGGGCAGTTGATGCCCGCCGTAAAAACAATATATGTCTTGTTTATCATTTGCTTTTGCAACTTGACTGTGATGCAAAGAAGATGCGACAGCTTCTGCAGGATAGTAACGTTGTGCCGTGGCAAGAGGAGAAAATAGAGCAGGTAGAATATGGCAGTGAACAGCTTTGTGAGCGGCCAATTGTTATTGGTGCGGGCCCGGCTGGACTCTTAACTGCTTTTATACTGGCAAAGCACGGCTACCGTCCACTTCTTCTTGAACGCGGTAAAGCCGTAGCACAACGTCTTAATGATGTGCAGCGCTTCTGGCTGACAGGAGAGTTTGATCCGGAGAGCAATGTGCAATTCGGTGAGGGTGGCGCAGGAACCTTCTCTGATGGTAAATTAACTACGCGTGTCAATGACCCTGTGATGAATGATATTCTGGAAATTTTTGTTGAAGCTGGAGCTCCTGAGGAAATTCTTTCAGAGCAAAAGCCACATGTTGGCACAGATAAACTGAGGATAATGGTTACAGGCCTTACCAGAAAAATCAGGGAACTCGGCGGCGAAGTACGCTATGGACAGCAAGTTGTTGATTTTCTGATAACAGAGGAAGCAATTTCCGGAGTGGTATTACAAAATAATGAAAAAATATTGAGCAATGCGGTTGTACTTGCTTGCGGCCATAGTGCCAGGGATACCTATGCTATGCTGGCACAGCGTAAGATTGCACTAGAGTCCAAACCTTTTGCCATCGGTGTGAGAATAGAACATCCTCAGGAACTGATTGACAAGGCCCAATATGGTGAATTCGCAGGTCATCCCAAATTAGGTGCGGCTGATTACGCACTTGTCTATCACAATAAAGAAAACGCGCGTACAGCTTATTCCTTCTGTATGTGTCCTGGCGGCCTGGTTGTGGCGGCAGCTTCTGAAAGCGGCGGCGTTGTGACAAATGGTATGAGCATGCATAAACGTAATTCCGGTATAGCTAACAGTGCGTTGGTCGTTAATGTAGGCGGCACTGATTTTGGCAGTGGCCCGTTAGCGGGCATAGAATTTCAAAGACAGTATGAAAGACTGGCCTTTGCTGCCGGCGGCAGTTCGTACAGCGCACCGGCTCAGAATGTTCGTAGCTTTCTGACGGCGGAAACACCTAGTTTGAAAACAGCTTTTTCACCTACATATCGTCCGGGGATTGTGCCTTATGATTTGACTAAGGTTTTGCCGGATTATGTGGCAGCGACACTGAAGGCTGGTTTGCTGGACTTTGACCGCAAAATCAAGGGGTTCGCCGGCGAGACAGGGCTATTAACTGGTGTCGAGACAAGAACATCGGCGCCGGTAAGAATCTTGCGCGCTGACGCGGATAAGCAGTCAATCTCACATAAGGGGCTGTACCCGGCAGGCGAAGGGGCTGGGTATGCTGGCGGCATTATGAGTGCGGCGCTGGATGGGTATCATGTGGCGCAGGCTATCATGAAGCGGTTTAAGCCATTAAGCTGATTGTAAGTGGTGTAGTACAAGCGTCCGCAGATATTCGTCGCTACGGCTTGACGCACACGGTCTCGTTGGTGTGCGGAGCAAACCGAGCACTGAGTGACGTAGACCAAGTCCGTGAACATCATGCCGGCCGCTTAACGTAGGTTAGCAGAGTTTTGCAAGCGTCCGCAGCTGTTCGTCGCTACGGCTTGACGCACACGGTCTCATTGGTTTGCAGAGCAAACCGAGCCCTGAGTGACGTAGACCAAGGCCGTGAACATCATGACGGCCGCTTAACGTAGGCTAGTGGAGTTTTACAAGCGTCCGGCAGCTATTTACTGGCTATTTGATTTTTTGGGAAAAAAGAGTATAATTTAACGAGCAAAAATTAATGGGGGTTATGGAATGGGTCGTTTATTTGGAACAGATGGCGTCAGGGGTGTCGCAAACGCTGAATTGACACCGGAGATCGCTTTTAAACTGGGCAGGGCGGCTGCTGAATACTTTGGCAGGGAGACTGCTGCACCGAAAATTATAATTGGCAGAGATACGAGATTATCCGGCACAATGCTGGAAGCAGCTTTAGCGGCGGGCATTTGTTCTGCTGGCGGTAACGCGCATCTTCTTGGTGTTATTTCTACTCCGGCAGTTTCGTTTCTGACTTCAGTCATGGATGCGAATGCTGGCGTGGTTATTTCTGCTTCGCATAATCCTTTCGAAGATAATGGCATCAAATTTTTCTCCAAAACCGGGCATAAACTGCCGGATGCTGTGGAAGATGAAATTGAGGCAATTGTTGCTGCACCTATTGACTACGAAAAAACGCCTACCGGCTCATCAGTCGGTCAGGTCATAGTAGAAAGCGATATGGCTGAACTTTATATCCAACACATAGTTAATAGTGCTGACACCGAATTGGATGGCCTAAAGGTTGTCATTGACTGTGCTAACGGTGCTAACAGCGAAATAGGTCCTGAAATCCTTAGAAGACTAGGGGCAGAAGTTATTACTATGTTTAATGAACCTAATGGCATTAATATCAATAACGGCTGCGGCTCTACTCATATGGAAGCTTTGCAGGCAAAAGTTGTGGAATGCGGAGCATCAGTCGGTATTGCCAATGATGGTGATGCTGACCGCTGTCTGGCAGTTGATGAAAAGGGTGAGACCCTTGATGGTGACCAGATCATGCTTATTTGTGCTTTAGAGTTAATCAAGAAGAATAAATTAAGCAAAAATGTGCTTGTTACCACTGTTATGAGTAATGTTGGTTTGCACAAAGCCATGAAGGAACATGGCGGCAGCTGTGTTAAAACGAAGGTTGGTGACCGCTATGTTTTGGAAGAAATGATTAAAAGCGGCTATCAGCTGGGCGGCGAGCAGTCAGGTCATATAATTTTCTCGGAATTTTCCA
>CAYTOV010000020.1:0-16577 GCA_964439485.1 uncultured Acidaminococcales bacterium
GTGCCGATATTAGCATGGGGTTTGGTTCTTTCGTATTTTTGTTTTGCCATTATTTTTTCCTCCTCAAATAATCTTTTTAGTAATTAAGCTTGAGTGCCTTTTGTTTTAGCAACAATTGCTTCAGCAATGTTTTTAGGAACATCTTCGTAATGATCGACTTCCATTGAGTAGTTGCCACGGCCCTGAGTTTTGGAACGAAGGTCGGTAGCATAACCAAACATCTCGGAAAGTGGAACGAAAGCGGTGATAACCTGAGCACCACTGCGAGCTTCCATACCTTCGATGCGACCACGACGAGAGTTCAAATCGCCAATTACATCGCCCATGTATTCTTCAGGAACAGTAACTTCTACCTTCATGTAAGGTTCAAGAATAACAGGGCTAGCTTTCAGGGTACCTGCACGGAAGCCCATCGAACCTGCAATTTTGAACGCCATTTCAGAAGAGTCAACTTCATGGTAAGAACCATCGACAACAGTTACTCCGATATCTACCATAGGATAACCGGCAACTACGCCGTTTTGCATAGCTTCTTTAATACCAGCTTCGATTGGTCCGATGTATTCTTTAGGAATAGCACCGCCAACGACCTTGTTTTCAAACAAGAAGCCTTCACCTGGTTGACGCGGGGTAATTTCCAGCCAGCAATGACCGTATTGGCCTTTACCACCGGATTGACGTACGAACTTACCTTCAGACTTAACTGCTTTACGAATAGTCTCACGATATGCAACCTGTGGGTTACCTACTGTGCAGCCTACCTTAAATTCACGAAGAAGACGGTCAACGATGATGTCCAGATGTAATTCACCCATGCCGGAAATGATTGTCTGAGCAGATTCCGGATCAGTATTTACACGGAAAGTTGGATCTTCTTCAGCAAGTTTTTGAAGAGCTATGCCCATTTTTTCTTGGTCAGCTTTAGTTTTCGGTTCAACTGCTACGGAAATAACAGGATCAGGGAAAACCATGGACTCAAGAATAATAGGAGACTTTTCATCACAAAGGGTATCACCAGTAGTTGTATCTTTCAAGCCAACAGCAGCAGCGATATCACCGCTGTAAGCCATATCGATTTCTTCACGATGATTTGCATGCATTTGCAGTATACGACCAATACGTTCTCTTTTACCCTTTGTAGAGTTGTAAACGTAAGAGCCTGAACCCAGGGTACCTGAGTATACACGGAAGAAAGCAAGTCTTCCTACAAACGGATCTGTCATGATTTTGAAAGCCAAAGCAGAGAATGGCAGTTCATCGCTGGAAGCGCGTTCATCTTCTTCGCCGGTATCAGGATTAATACCTTTGATTGGTGGAATATCAGTCGGAGCCGGCATGTAAGCTACAACCGCATCAAGCAGTGGTTGTACGCCTTTGTTTTTGTAAGAAGAACCGCAGCAGACCGGAGTCATTTTGCAAGCTACAGTCATCTTACGGATGCCTTCATTAATCTCTTCTTCGGTGAAATCTCCACCATCGAGATATTTCATCATTAATTCGTCGTCGCTTTCAGCAACGGCTTCGAGTAATTGTTGACGATATTCCTGAGCTTTTTCAACCATATCAGCCGGAATCTCAACAAATTCCTCATCCTTGCCCAATTTATCGCCGTATACAATCGCACGCATTTTGATCAAGTCAATCATGCCTTCGAAAGTATCTTCGAAACCAATTGGGATTTGGATTGGTACAGCGTTGGCATTTAAACGATCTTTCATCATCTGTACTACTCTATAGAAGTCAGCACCGGTGATATCCATCTTGTTTACATAAGCCATACGAGGTACATTATATCTGTCGGCTTGACGCCATACAGTTTCGGATTGTGGTTCAACGCCGCCCTTAGCGCAGAATACTGCAACGGAACCGTCGAGTACGCGCAAAGAACGTTCAACCTCTACCGTAAAGTCAACGTGGCCTGGTGTGTCAATGATATTGATACGATGGCCTGCCCATTGGCAAGTAGTCGCAGCAGAGGTGATAGTAATACCACGTTCTTGCTCCTGTACCATCCAGTCCATTGTGGCTCCACCTTCATGAACTTCGCCTATCTTATGCGTTTTTCCGGTATAAAACAGGATTCGTTCAGTCGTAGTGGTCTTGCCGGCATCGATGTGAGCCATGATGCCGATATTTCTTGTTTTTTCAAGTGGAAATTGTCTGGCCACTAGTTTTAATCCTCCTTAATTCCTAACACGAGTAAGCTTTTGGCCTACCAACGATAGTGAGCGAAAGCTTTGTTGGCTTCTGCCATCTTATGAGTATCTTCACGTTTTTTAACTGACGCGCCGGTGCTGTTAGCAGCATCCATGATTTCGCCAGCTACGCGTTCGCACATGGTTCTTTCACCACGTAAACGTGAGTAATTTACCAACCAGCGGATACCCAAAGTAGTTTTACGGTCTACACGAACTTCAACCGGTACCTGATAGTTTGCGCCACCTACACGGCGGGCACGTACTTCAAGGATTGGCATTACATTCTTCATAGCAGTATCGAAAACTTCCAATGGATCTTTACCAGTTTTAGCACGGACAAGGTCGAATGCATCGTATACAATGCTTTCAGCTACACCTTTTTTGCCGTCTAGCATGATCTTATTAATAAATCTAGTTAATAGTTTTGAACCGTATACTGGATCCGGCAAAACGTCTCTTTTCGTCACAGGGCCTTTTCTTGGCATGTGTTTCCCTCCTTCTCAGAAATCAGTCGTGATGTTTTAATTATTTCTTTGCTGCAGCGGCTTTTGCGCGTTTAGCACCGTATTTAGAACGGCTTTGATTACGATTTGCAACGCCAGCAGTATCAAGCGCACCACGAATGATGTGATAACGGACACCCGGAAGATCTCTTACCCTTCCGCCTCTAATAAGAACAACACTGTGTTCTTGTAGATTGTGGCCGATACCTGGGATATACGCTGTAACTTCAATTCCGTTTGTCAAACGAACCCTTGCTACTTTACGCAACGCAGAGTTAGGTTTCTTAGGGGTTGTTGTATAAACCCTAGTGCAAACCCCACGTTTTTGTGGGCAATTTTTTAAAGCTGGAGCAGTGGATTTTTGCTTAAGGACCTCTCTACCTTTACGAACCAATTGGTTAATTGTAGGCATATCGGCACCTCCTTCCCAAAATAATTAGTTTTAATAATTATAAAAATCCTAATGCAGAGCATTAAGGATCCCTATCAATCCTTGAGTATAGCAGCGGCGGCAGCACCAACATGGATGCCGCACAGTTTGCCAAGTTCCTGCATAGAGGCAACCGTTTCATAAACAAGGTTGGCCCCGGTGCAAGCGGCAATCAGTGGATCAATTACGCAGGCATCTGCATCTTTTGCAATAAAGACGATTTTCGCAGTGCCTTTTTCAATGGCTTTAGCAGTTTGTTTGATGCCAATAACATGCTTGGCCCCTGCTTTTAATAGCTCAACTGACATAGTGAATACCTCCAAAAACGCATAGCTATACCGAGATGCTTAAGTATTGTAACATTCAAAACACAGCATGTCAACATTTTTTTGCATCTTTTTCAGGCAAAAAACCCTCTATTTATGCGTCACTTTGTTTACACGTGCCCTAGCGTTTCATTTGCGTAACAAGAAGATTTTTTTTGCTTCTAAATTCTTTATTTTGTAACTTTTTTTCACTGAAATTCCAAATTTTTGTTTCATTTTTTTGATTTTTTTCATCATACGCAATTTTCTTATAAAATTTTTTCTATTTTTCATGAATTGTTTTTAATTTGTATTTAATTTATTTTTTTATGTTTATTATTAAAAAAGCCCCAACCATTTTGAAATGGTTGGGGCTTTGTGCATGATCTTATTTTATTTCGTTATTATACTTAATTTTAATGTTGCGGTAACGACTCATGCCAGTGCCGGCAGGAATTAATTTACCGATAATAACGTTTTCTTTCAGACCAAGAAGCGGATCAACTTTACCTTTGATTGCAGCGTCAGTCAGGTTTCTGGTAGTTTCCTGGAAAGATGCGGCAGAAAGGAAGGAATCAGTTGCCAAAGAAGCTTTGGTAATACCAAGAAGTACAGGGTGTCCCTCTGACACTTCTTTGTCCTGATCAATCATATCCATGTTTTGAGAATCGAACTCGGCTACGTCCACAATTTCACCTGGCAGCATCGCCGTATCACCTGATTCATCAATACGGATTTTACGCATCATCTGACGTACTACAACTTCAATATGCTTGTCGTTGATTTCAACGCCCTGAGATTTGTAAACACCCAGAACTTGCTGTACAAGGTAGCGTTGTGTTGCTCTTACACCACTGATACGCAGAATATCATGTGGATTGAGAGAACCTTCCGTCAACCTGTCGCCAACATTGATAGTGGCGCCTTCGACAACATGTATCTTAGAACCGTAAGGAATAGCATAGGTTTCTTCTTCGCCGTTTTCCTGAACGATTATGACGCGGCGTGCGCCATCTTTTTCAGCAAAACGGACACGGCCTGCATGTTCACTGAGAATACCAGGATGTTTTGGTTTACGTGCTTCAAACAATTCCTCGACACGCGGCAAACCTTGTGTAATATCGTCGCCGGCAACACCGCCGGTGTGGAAAGTACGCATTGTAAGCTGTGTACCAGGCTCACCGATTGATTGTGCTGCAATTGTACCAACTGCCTCACCAACATCAACCATTTTGCCGGTTGCAAGATTGCGGCCATAGCATTTACGGCAAACACCAAATCTGGATTTGCAGTTAAGTACAGAACGAATCTTGACTTTTGTTCTCAGTTCAGCAATCTTATCAGCCATATCATCGGTAATGTAGTCATTAATATGATATACGATTTTGCCTTTGGCATTTTCAACATCTTCAGCCAAATGACGGCCTACGATGCGGTCACGCAAGGATTCAATAACTGTCTGGTTATTCTTCCCTTCAGTTATAGCCTCCATTTCAATGCCTTCGATAGTGTGGTTACGAACCTTGACCTCACGAACGTCTCCGCTCGCAAGAATAGCATCTATTGTAGCTTCATCAAGGATTGCTCCTTCTTTAGCCATTACTTTGCCATCAGCAGTTACAATATTTTCTGCCAGTGGTTTGCCAAGGAAATGATGCATCATGTGTTCTTTAAACACTTCGTGCACTCTTTCCTCGCTGACATTGATTTGCATACTTTCAGTAGCTTCACCGTCAAAATCATTTCTTGCATAAAGTGTGATTTCCATAACTTTAGCAGCATTGATTTTGTTCAGAATATCCTCTCTGATAACGGTATCAGCCTCTACAAGCAGTTCACCTGTAACCGGATGGAATACGCTGGCAGCCAGATTGCGGCCAATCACTAATTCCTTCAATTTATTCTGGCTGGCTCCAATAGTAGCCTTGCACAGACGGCTGCGTTCTTTTACGAGGTTCATGCCAACAACGTCGCAGTCATCCTCACGAACAATTACATCCTGTGCAACGTCAACCAAACGACGGGTCAGATAACCAGAGTCTGCAGTACGCAGAGCCGTATCAGCCAAACCTTTACGTGCGCCGTGAGTTGAAATAAAGTATTCCAAAACTGTCAAGCCTTCACGGAAGTTAGCTTTGATCGGACGGTCAATGATACGACCAGATGGATCAGCCATCAAACCACGCATACCAGCGAGCTGACGAATCTGCTGCACGTTACCGCGGGCACCTGAGGAAGCCATCATGTAAACTGAGTTGAAAGGATCAAGCGTATCTTTCATCAAAGCATCAGTAACATCGTCAGTTGCTTTGGTCCACAAATCAATAACTTTACGATATCTTTCATCTTCAGACATCAAACCGCGACGGAACATTGTTTCTGTTCTATCAACCTGTTTTTCAGCTGCAGCCAGAATTGTTGCTTTCTCGGCTGGAATCTTGATATCGGACACAGCAATGGAAATACCTGCTTTACATGCATTATCATAGCCAAGTGTTTTAACCTTATCCAGAATCTCTGCAGTACGCAGGTTGCCGAACAACTTGTGTGCTTTAGCTACCATGCGTCCTAATTCTTTCTTGTCAGCCAACTTGCCCAAGCTCCAGCCATCTTTAGTTTTGAAGAAGTAGCGCAATTCAAGCGGCAGCTCTTCGTTGAAGATAGCATTACCAACCGAAGTCGCTACATGGCTGAAACCTTCGTTTGATTTTTCAGGATAAATTTCAGAATTTGGGAAGTCGATCTTAACATGTGCCTGCAAATCAACAACGCCATGGAAATAAGCAAGAAGTGCTTCATCCACGCTGCTGAAACGCATGCCTTCACCTTTAGCATTTTCTTTGAAAATGGTCAGATAGTAGGCACCAAGAACCATGTCCTGTGTCGGTACAGCAACAGGTTTACCGTCTTTCGGAGCCAAAATATTGTTGACTGAAAGCATCAACATGCGTGCTTCTGCCTGTGCTTCAGCGGAAAGCGGCAAATGGACAGCCATTTGGTCACCGTCAAAGTCGGCATTATAAGCAGTACATACCAAAGGATGCAATTTGATTGCACGGCCTTCGGAAAGGATAGGTTCAAATGCCTGAATACCAAGTCTGTGCAGGGTCGGTGCACGGTTCAAAAGAACAGGATGTTCTTTGATTACATCTTCCAGCACGTCCCAAACTGCTGCATTCGCACGTTCAACCATGCGTTTTGCACTCTTGATATTATTAGCCTGTCCACTGTTGACAAGGCGCTTCATAACGAATGGTTTGAAAAGTTCAAGAGCCATTTCCTTAGGAAGACCGCACTGGTGCATTTTAAGTTCAGGGCCAACTACGATAACTGAACGGCCGGAATAGTCAACACGTTTACCTAACAAGTTCTGACGGAAACGGCCTTGTTTACCTTTAAGCATGTCTGATAAGGATTTCAAAGGACGATTGCCAGGGCCTGTTACAGGGCGACCGTGTCTGCCGTTATCAATCAAGGCATCAACTGCTTCCTGCAGCATTCTTTTTTCATTACGGACTATGATATCTGGAGCAGAAAGTTCCAAAAGTCTTTTCAAACGATTATTACGGTTAATAACACGACGATAAAGATCGTTCAAGTCAGAAGTAGCAAATCTGCCACCGTCCAACTGCACCATAGGACGCAATTCCGGTGGAATTACCGGTACAACATCAAGAATCATCCAGTCAGGATGATTGCCTGATTTTAAGAAAGCTTCGCAGACTTCAAGACGACGAACTATATTACGGCGCTTTTGAGTGCTGGTTTCAACTTTTAGTTCAGCACGCAGCTGAATAGAAAGTGGTTCCAGCTCTATTTCCATTAATAATTTCTTAATGGCGTCGGCACCCATGCCAACGGTAAAGTGGTTACCATATTTGTCGTAGTTCTCAATATATTCTGCTTCAGTTAAAAGCTGTTTTTTTGTGAGAGGAGTTTCGCCCGGATCAAGAACAATATAATTTGCAAAATAAAGAACTTTCTCCAAAGAGCGCTGCCCAATATCAAGAATGGAACCCATACGGCTCGGAATTCCTTTGAAGTACCAGATGTGAGAAACAGGGGCAGCCAGTTCAATATGACCCATACGGTCACGGCGAACTTTAGAACGAGTTACTTCAACGCCGCATTTATCACAAATAATACCCTTGTAGCGAATTCTCTTATATTTACCGCAATGACATTCCCAGTCTTTAGTTGGTCCAAAGATTCTTTCACAAAACAAACCATCACGTTCAGGTTTTAAAGTTCTGTAGTTAATTGTTTCAGGTTTGCGCACTTCACCATATGACCAGTCTCTGATTTGTTCTGGTGAAGCCAGACCGATACGCATTGAGTCAAAATTATTTACGTCCAACAAGAATCGATCGCTCCCTTCTACTCAAAATCGTCTTTGGAACCATCATGATCATCGGTGATCCCATTGAAGTCTTCTTTGTCATCTTTGTCATCAAAATTATCGAGGCTAATGTTGCCAACGTCAGCAATCAAGTCAAGATCGTCACTCACTTCGCCGCTCTCAGCAAGCTCTTCTTTCTTTTCAGCTGGAGGAGCTGCAGGCATTTCGCCAACAAGATTCAAATCAAGCTCACGAGCTGTTTCGACAATATCTTCATCATTGTCGCGCATTGAAATTTCTTCTTCATCCTCGTTAAGAACTTTTATATCGAGACCGATACTCTGTAGTTCTTTAACAAGTACTTTGAAGGATTCAGGTACGCCAGGTTCAGGAATATTTTCACCCTTAACGATAGCTTCATAAGTCTTCACACGACCCACGACATCATCGGACTTAACGGTAATAATTTCCTGCAAGGTATAAGCAGCACCATAAGCTTCAAGTGCCCAAACTTCCATTTCACCGAACCTTTGTCCACCGAATTGTGCTTTACCACCAAGAGGTTGTTGGGTAACCAAAGAGTACGGGCCTGTAGAACGAGCATGAATCTTATCATCAACAAGATGATGCAGTTTCAGCATGTAAACGCAGCCTACAGTGACCTTGTTATCGAATGGTTCACCAGTACGGCCATCGTAAAGAACGGTTTTGCCGCTAGGATCAACTTCTGCCAAGGCCAAAGTGTCCTTCAAGTCTTGCTCATGTGCACCGTCAAATACTGGGACCGCCATCTTAACAGCGTGCTCAACAACTTCAGGCATGCCATATTTATCAGTATCATAATCATATTGTTTTAATTGTTCGGCAAGACCAACATCTCCGGCTTCAATTTTCAAGCCAAGAGCGCAAGCAGCCCAGCCAAGATGTGCTTCCAAAATTTGTCCGATATTCATACGGCTCGGTACGCCCAATGGATTAAGAACAACCTGAACAGGTTGACCATTTGGCAGGAACGGCATGTCTTCACGTGGCATAATGCGGGAAACAACACCCTTGTTACCGTGACGGCCTGCCATCTTATCGCCTTCAGAAATTTTACGTTTCTGAGCAATATGTACACGTACCTGCTCGTTAACACCAGGTGGCAGTTCATCGCCGTTTTCGCGGGTGAACACCTTCACGCTGACAATTTTACCAGCTTCGCCATGTGGGACGCGCAGAGAACTGTCACGTACTTCGCGTGCTTTTTCACCAAAAATAGCACGTAAAAGACGTTCTTCAGCAGTAAGTTCGGTTTCACCTTTTGGTGTAACCTTACCAACAAGAATATCGCCAGGACGAACTTCAGCACCAATACGGATTATACCGCGTTCATCAAGATCCTTCAGAGCCTCTTCAGCAACATTAGGAATGTCGCGAGTAATTTCTTCAGCACCAAGTTTGGTGTCACGTGCGTCACAATCGTATTCTTCAATATGAATAGAAGTGAAAACATCAGCCTTAACCAAGTCTTCATTCAACAAAATAGCATCTTCGTAGTTATAGCCTTCCCAAGGCATATAAGCAACGATAACATTATGGCCGAGAGCAAGTTCGCCGTGGTCAGTAGCCGGTCCATCAGCCAATACCTGACCTTCAATGACAGCTTCGCCCTTCTTAACTATCGGTCTTTGGTTAACACAGGTTCCCTGATTAGAACGTTTGAATTTCAAAAGGTCATAAACATCTGTACCCTTCGCACTCTGAACACGAATCTCATCAGCAGCAACACGAACAACCGTACCTGCATTTTTGGCAAGAATACATACGCCGGAATCGACGGCCACTTTGTATTCCATACCAGTTCCAACAACAGGAGATTGAGTACAAAGAAGCGGTACAGCCTGACGCTGCATATTCGCGCCCATCAAAGCACGGTTAGCATCATCGTTTTCCAGGAATGGAATCAAGGCAGTTGCAATAGAAACAACCTGTTTCGGTGAAACGTCCATATAATCAGCCTGCTCGGCTGGAATAGAAAGAACTTCATTCTGATAACGAGCTGTTACACGCTCGTCGAGGAAACTGCCATCATCAGCCAAAGGCTCATTGGCCTGAGCAATAATGTACTCATCTTCTTCATCAGCAGTCAGGTAGACGATTTCTTCCGTTACCTTACGGTTCTTCTTATCAACTTTACGATAAGGAGTTTCCATAAAACCGAAACGATTGATAATAGCGAAAGTAGAAAGTGAACCTATAAGACCGATGTTCGGACCTTCAGGAGTTTCAATAGGACACATACGGCCATAGTGGGAGTGATGAACGTCGCGGACTTCATAGCCTGCACGCTCACGACTGAGACCACCAGGTCCAAGTGCTGACAATCTGCGTTTATGGGTAAGTTCTGCCAAAGGATTGTTTTGGTCCATGAATTGGGACAACTGGCTGGAACCAAAGAATTCTTTAATAGAAGCAACAACCGGACGAATGTTGATCAAAGCCTGAGGCGTAATAACCTCAATGTCCTGAATCGTCATTCTTTCCTTAACTACGCGCTCCATACGGGCAAGACCTATGCGGAATTGATTTTGCAGCAATTCACCAACGCTGCGGACACGACGGTTTCCAAGATGATCGATATCATCAGGATTACCAAGACCATCCATCAGGTTCAACAAATAGCCAAAAGAAGCAAGAATATCTTCTGCGGTAATTGTACGGTGTTTTTCATGAATATCGGCAGTAAACATCAGCTTCATCGGCTGACCTTTCATGTCGATCATAGCAGAATGCAAAGCACCATCATTATAAATACCGCTTTGTTCGATTTTGTCGATAGCTTCTTCACCGATTTTTACACCGGCATCCAGAATTATTTCACCTGTAGAAGCATCTACAAGAGGTTCTGCTAAAGTTTTGTCCAGAAGACGTCTGCGCCAGCCAAGTTTTTTGTTAAGTTTATAACGTCCTACATTGGCAAGATCATAACGCTTCGGATCAAAAAAGGTATTCTCAATAAGCTGACGCGCATTTTCAGCGGTCGGCGGTTCGCCCGGACGAAGTTTCTTATAAATTTCGATAAGAGCTTCTTCTGTGCCTGTAGTAGTATCTTTTTCCAAGGTTGCCAAAACAGACGGATGAGCGTTGAAAGCATGAACAATCTCGTCATTTGTTGAAAGGCCTAAAGCACGTAAAAGCACAGTAGCCGGCAATTTTCTTGTCCGATCTACACGTGCGTAAATAACATCATTGATATCAGTTTCGTATTCTATCCAAGCACCACGATTAGGAATAACTGTTGTTCCATAAATCTTCTTACCGCTTGGATCCATAGTTGCATTATAATAAACACCAGGAGATCTTACTAACTGGCTTACTATAACACGTTCAGCACCATTAATAATAAAGGTGCCGGTTTCGGTCATCAGAGGAAAATCGCCCATGAAAACCTTAGATTCTTTAATTTCGCCAGTTTCTTTGTATAAAAGTCTAACATTGACATTTAAAGGCGCCGAATAACTCGCGTCACGTTCTTTGCATTCTTCAACATTATACTTAGCTTCGCCCAAGGAAAAGCCTTCAAAGGATAGTTCCAAATTACCTGTAAAATCTTTGATTGGTGAAATATCTTTAAATATTTCACATAGACCTTCGCGCATGAACCACTCATACGACTTTTTCTGGAGGTCAATCAAATGAGGCATTTTAAGGACTTCTACAATCCTCGCATAGCTATACCGAGTCCTGTTTCCTATCGGAACCGGTTTAAACATTTATTTCCTCACCCCTTTTTAAAAATTTTCAGGCAGAAACAAATAAGTGTGCTTCAAAAAACGAAAAAAACAGCAAGGCTCTTATCCTATTATTGTAAGGACCTTGCTTATTATTCGATGAGTATCAACACACTCCATCTCCCCGATATGAACCAAACACGATACTCAACCACTGAGTCCCCGTGCCGTTTATTGATTACACAATCCTAGCTCATTGTAGAACAGTATTTTATCACGTTGTTCATGTTATGTCAACACTTTTTAAACAAAAAAAGAACCCTCATTAATGAGGGTTCTTTCTAATCTCGAAAGATTATTTTACTTCAACAGTTGCGCCAGCTTCTTCAAGTTTAGCTTTCAAAGCATCAGCATCAGCTTTGGAGATTTTTTCTTTTACAGCTTTTGGAGCTCCGTCAACGAGTTCTTTAGCTTCTTTCAAGCCAAGACCAGTTACTTCGCGAACAACTTTGATAACGTTGATCTTGCTAGCACCAGCAGAAGCAAGGATTACGTCGAATTCAGTTTTTTCTTCAGCTGCTGCTGCTGCTGCAGGAGCTGCTGCTGCTACAGCTACTGGAGCTGATGCAGAAACGCCGAATTTTTCTTCAAGAGCTTTCACCAATTCGGAAAGTTCGAGTACTGTCATTGATTCAATGGCTTCCATAATTTGTTCTTTAGTCATAATATATACCTCCAAAAATTTCTTTTTTTTATTTGTAGGGATTACCCCTAACTAACTTGCCTTAGATTGCTTACGCAGATTCTTTTTCTTTGCGAACTGCGTCCAGAACGTAAACGAAATTGCGGATAGTTCCTTGCAATACGTTTGCCAATCCAGAAACTGGGGACATCATGCTGCCAAGCATTTTCGCGAGTAATACTTCGCGTGAAGGCAAGCTTGAAAGTGCTTTAATATCTTCAGCACCGATTACTTTGCCATCAAGAATACCGGCTTTGATAGTCATTACCTTGTTTTCTTTAGCAAAATCTGTAAGAATTTTTGCTACTACAACTGGATCTTCAGGGGAAGACGCAATCGCGGTGTTTTTCTCCAAGAAGCTATCCAAGCCTTCAATACCAGCTTCCTGAGCAGCAATGCGAAGAAAAGTATTCTTCACAACGCTGTATTTGACGCCGGCTTGACGCATAGCGCGTCTCAGTTTAGTATCCTGTGCTACGGTTAAGCCGCAGTAGTCTACTAAAATAGTGCATTTAGAGTTCGTTAAAAGTTCCTTAACTTCAGCAATTTTTGCTACTTTTTCAGGTCTAATAACTGCCATACAATACACCTCCTCGTTAGAATATTATCAATCAAAAAGACCTCTCGGCACGCAGCCGGAGGTCGTAAGCAGAATAATCTATACGTCTCCAACCTCGGCAGGCGATTTTCATCTTTATGCAGCAAGCTGCACCCACTGTCTACGGCCCGATAATCTTTTTCGATATGATTTTATGATAATGATTGCTAAGCTTCTTATTTGTTGCTGGAAGCTTTCAATACATCAACAGCCACGCCAGGTCCCATTGTTGTGGACAACGTTACAGATTTAATGTACTGTCCTTTTGCACCGGATGGTTTTACTTTAATCAAAGTTTCAACCAAAGTAATATAGTTTTCCAGAAGTTGTTCTTCAGTAAAGGAAACTTTACCAATGGAAGTTTGAACATTACCAGCTTTATCGGTACGATACTCAATCTTACCAGCTTTAATTTCATTAACTGCACGAGCAACATCCATCGTTACTGTGCCAACTTTTGGGTTAGGCATCAAACCTTTTGGTCCCAAAACCTTACCAAGACGACCAACAAGACCCATCATATCAGGTGTTGCAACTGCAACATCGAAGTCGGTCCAACCGCCTTGAATTTTGGCAACAAGCTCTTCAGAACCTACATAATCAGCACCAGCTGCTTCAGCTTCCTGAATCTTAGCACCTTTAGCAAAAACCAAAACTGTCTTGCTTTTACCAGTACCATGAGGAAGTACAAGCGCACCACGTACTTGTTGGTCAGCATATTTAGGGTTAACGCCCAATCTTACTGCCACTTCTACTGAGCTGTTGAATTTAGTTACAGAAGTTTTCTTTACAAGCTCCACAGCTTCCTTTGGAGAGTAAAGCTTTGCAGCATCAATTAATTTAGCTGCTTCTTGGTATTTCTTACCAGTTTTTGCCATTTTAAATCCTCCTCGTGGTATAAGCGGTCAAAGACCTCCCACTTAATGTGTCGAAATTAATCGACGATGGTGATACCCATGCTGCGTGCAGTACCTTCAATCATTCTCATTGCAGCTTCAACATCAGCAGCGTTAAGGTCTTCCATTTTGCTTTCAGCAATTTCACGGACTTTATCGCGACCAAGTTTTGCAACTTTTTTCTTGTTTGGTTCCCCAGATGCTCTTTCAATACCAGCAGCTTTCTTCAAAAGTACTGCAGCCGGCGGAGTTTTTGTTATGAAAGTAAAGGAACGATCCTCAAACACAGTAATTTCTACCGGAATGATGAGGCCAGCTTGTTTAGCTGTACGTTCATTAAAGTCTTTAACAAAAGCCATGATATTAACACCAGCTTGACCAAGCGCAGGACCGACCGGTGGAGCCGGTGTAGCTTTGCCAGCAGGAACCTGTAATTTTACCATTTTTATAACTTTTTTCGGCATTTGTTCACACCTCCTTATTATTCTGTTTCTTCAACTTGTGTAAAATCAATTTCAACAGGGGTTTCACGTCCGAACATTTCAACCAAAACTTTTAGTTTTCCACGTTCTTCATTGATTTCAGCGACCCTGCCGATACAACCCATGAAAGGTCCGGCATTGAGACGCACCAACTGTTGTAACTTAATATCAATTTTAGGATGCTTATTTGCAATGCCCATGTGTCCAAGTATTCTTGTTACTTCGACATCGGTGAGAGGAATTGGTTTCGAGCCTGAGCCAACGAAGCCAGTTACACCAGGAGTATTGCGGACAGCATACCAAGAGCGGTCATTTACGATCATCTCTACCAGGACATAGCCAGGAAAGACTTTCTTGGAAGTGACCTTTTTCTTGCCGTCTTTGACTTCAACTTCATCTTCCATAGGAACCAGGACCTTGAAAATTTCATTTTCCATACCCAGGGAGTGAATCTTGCGTTCCAAATTGGCAGTTACTTTATTCTCATATCCAGAATAGGTATGAATAACATACCAGCGTTTTTCTGATTCCATAAACAGCGGGAAAGCATAAACCTTTCCCTACCTCCTTGAGTCTTAGCCTTTCAATAACCAACGGAAAGCGACACTGAAGAAGGAATCAATGACCCAAATCAACGTTGCAATCATGAAAACCGTGATAAAAACAACGACAGTATACGCGATCAGCTGTTTTTTCGTAGGCCAAGTTACTTTTTTAAGTTCAACCTTTACTTCACGCAAAAAAAGAGAGACTCCGTTGATCTTTTTCACGTTTGTCATGTCCGAAACGGCCATTTTTTCACATCCTTGCCCAATAGCTAATAATAACACAACCCGCCAGAAATAAAAAAATTATTTTGTTTCTTTATGCAAAGTGTGTTTTTTGCAGAATTTGCAATATTTATTAAGCTCAATACGATCAGGATCGTTTTTCTTATTCTTATTTGTCTGGTAATTACGTTGTTTGCACTCTGTGCAAGCTAGAGTAATACCATTACGTGCCCCAGCCTTAGCCATTATTTCACACCTCTCTTACCGCTAAAAATCTACTATTCTAAAATTGTCGCTAATATAGCGTAACATAGCTGACACTTTATGTCAACCACTGTTTATTTAAAAATCATGAGGCCGGCCATTCTCAGACCGGCCTCTTTCTTTAACATTTTTGGCTGGTAATTATTTCTCTTCGATAGCAGCAACAACGCCTGCGCCAACGGTACGGCCGCCTTCGCGGATAGCGAAGCGAAGACCTGGTTCGAGGGCGATCGGAGTAATAAGTTCTACTTCCATTGTTACGTTATCGCCAGGCATTACCATTTCAATACCTTCTGGCAACTCAGCTACGCCGGTTACGTCAGTTGTACGGAAATAGAATTGTGGGCGATAGCCGTTGAAGAACGGTGTATGACGGCCGCCTTCTTCTTTGGTCAGTACATATACTTCCGCTTTGAATTTTGTGTGCGGATGAATGCTGTTTGGTTTTGCAAGTACTTGGCCGCGTTGAATATCCTTACGTTCAACACCACGGAGCAGACAGCCGATGTTGTCGCCTGCTACTGCTTGGTCCATCAGTTTGCGGAACATTTCTACGCCGGTTACTACTGTGGATCTCTTATCTTCGGTCATGCCGACGATTTCTACAGTCTCGCCTACTTTAATTGTTCCACGCTCTACACGACCGGTTGCTACTGTACCACGACCGGTAATTGTGAAAACGTCTTCTATCGGCATCAGGAAAGGTTTGTCTGTTGCACGTTCTGGAATTGGAATGTAAGCATCTACTGCTGCCATCAATTCTTCGATTTTTGCTTCGTAAACAGGGTCTCCTTCGAGTGCTTTCAATGCGGAACCTACGATTACAGGAATGTCATCGCCAGGGAAATCATAGCTGGAAAGAAGTTCACGAACTTCCATCTCTACGAGTTCGATCAGTTCCGGATCGTCTACCATGTCTGCTTTGTTCAGGAACACTACCATTGCTGGTACGCCTACTTGACGAGCAAGAAGGATGTGTTCGCGTGTTTGTGGCATCGGGCCGTCTGCTGCGCTTACTACCAGGATTGCGCCGTCCATTTGTGCTGCGCCGGTGATCATGTTCTTAACATAGTCAGCATGGCCTGGGCAGTCAACGTGTGCATAGTGGCGAGTTGCTGTTTCGTATTCTACGTGAGAGGTGTTGATGGTGATACCGCGTTCTCTTTCTTCCGGTGCTTTATCAATCATGGAGTAGTCCATGAATTGTGCGCCGCCTGATTTTGCCAATACTTTCGTAATAGCTGCTGTTAATGTCGTCTTACCATGATCTACGTGACCGATGGTGCCGATATTAGCATGGGGTTTGGTTCTTTCGTATTTTTGTTTTGCCATTATTT
>CAYTOV010000021.1:0-16374 GCA_964439485.1 uncultured Acidaminococcales bacterium
GCGAACAAGGTTCAGCGGCAATAAAATTATTGGCACGTGAAGAAGGCATTTTGCTCGATCCTGTGTATAGCGGTAAAGCATTTGCCTGTTTATTGGACTATGTACGAAAAGGAAAAGTGCCAAAAGGCAGTAATGCTATTTTTTGGCATACTGGTGGGGCAACAGCTTTATTCGCGGAAAAAGAAATATTGGGTAACGTATTTTAAAACGAAGAAACGGTACAGCCTAAAAAAGGCTGTACCGTTTTTGCATTTCAGTAATGTTGTTTGAAGTGAAATTTAGTTTTTGGTACGCCTGAGTGGAATCGAACCACCGCACGCGGCTCCGGAGGCCACTGCTCTATCCACTGAGCTACAGGCGTATGCATGTTTGTTGCGGGTGTAATTATAGCATAAACTGCACCTATTAGCAATTCTTTCTTAGGTTTGTTAGGCGATAGCTGCCTGTATTAGTGATAAATATAGTGTTAAGGCTTTTGTTATCTGCTATAATGAAATTACAGGGATTCTATTGTATTGGAGGGAGTTTTCATGAATAGCATGTTAAAACATCACTATGAACTTACTGGCAAAAAAGTGGTAGAGGCTCTCAATAAGAACCGTTTTAAAGCTGAATATGCAGATACAAAAGCCGAGGCTGTAGAGGCAATACTTAAACTTATTAATCCCCAAGATACTGTTGGCATGGGCGGCTCAATCACTTTGGAAGAGTTGTCGATCGGCAAGCTTTTGCAGGAACTTGGTAATACGATATTTAATCATCAGGGACTGCCACCGGCAGAAGCCTACAATGTACGTCGTAAACAGCTGACTTCCGATGTGTTCATCGCTAGTTCCAATGCTGTTACACTTGAGGGCGAAATTGTGAATATGGACGGCAGTGGCAATAGGGTCGCGGCACTAGCCTTTGGACCAAAAAGGGTTATCGTTATTATGGGAGCAAACAAAATTGTTAAAGATGAAGCAGATGCAAGGCGTCGTATTGCAATGACGGCTGCGCCTATGAATGCTGATAGACTAAACAGAAAAACCCCTTGCGTTATTACGGGAGTATGTGCAAACTGCAATAGCCCGGAACGTATTTGTTCTATAACGTCAATTATGCATAAGGCACCTTCGACCTCAGATTTCCACGTAATTATTGTGGGTGAGGCTCTGGGTTACTAAGGATGAGGTGTGATCTGTGAAAATAGTTTTTATTGATGGTATGGGAGGCGGACTGGCCGCACAAGTGGTAAGCCATTTGCCAAAAAGAATATTTGAACAGGCTGATGTTATTGGTCTGGGCACCAACTCATTGGCAACCGCTGCCATGCTGAAAGCCGGAGTGAAAAGAGGGGCAACTGGTGAGAATGCCATCTGCTTTTCTGTCGGCGAGGCTGACATCATAGTTGGGCCTATCGGTATTATTATTCCAAATACCATGATGGGAGAAATAAGCCCGAAGATTGCGGAGGCTGTTGCATCGGCCCGAGGCAAGAAAATCCTGTTGCCTGTCAATCAGAACCACGTGGAGATTATTGGCTTGGCGAACAGTTCTATGGCGATGCTGATTAAAGATGCTACAGAACGTATTACCCAATTATGTGAAGAACAGTCAATATAAAAGCACATTACTTTTGACTTGTGTGGAGGTAAAACGTTGATGGTGAGAATGGTCGGAACAGTAATCAGAGGTATTCGCACCCCTATGATCAGAGAAGGCGACAATATAATTGGCATTACCGTCGACGCAGTTTTAGCTGCTGCTTCTACTGAAGGTTTTACTCTCAAAGACAGAGACGTTATTGGAATAAAGGAATCAATTGTGGCCAGAGCTCAGGGGAATTACGCAAATATTAAAGATATCAGCGGTGACATCTCAAAAAAATTCACTGGTGATTTTGCTGTGGTTTTTCCTGTGCTTAGTCGTAATCGCTTTGCTCTTTTACTCAATGGTATTGCCGCCTGTGGCAAAAAAGTTTATGTGATTCTCAATTATCCGGCCGATGAACTCGGCAACCATCTCATGGATGTCGGCAAGATGGATGACCTTGGTTTGAATCCTTATACTGATGTCTTGACGGAAGAGCAATACAGGTCAATGTTCGGCAAAGAGGTGCTGCACCAATTCACTGGCATTGATTACGTTAATTATTACAGAGAAATTGCCGGAAATAATGCTGAGTTTATTTTTACCAATGATCCTAAGGTCGC
The DNA here is from genome assembly GCA_964439485.1 of uncultured Acidaminococcales bacterium. Lineage (GTDB taxonomy): Bacteria > Bacillota > Negativicutes > Acidaminococcales > Acidaminococcaceae > RZYP01. The sequence goes on from CAYTOV010000021.1 coordinate 2,196, forward strand.
TTTGAGATATTCCAAAGACATACTAGTTGCCGGTGTTCATGAAAGAGCACGGGTTAAAAGAATTTTGCTGAAAGCAGGAGCGGAAAAAGTTTTTTGCCTGGATGAAATTTTAGCAGAACCAATAAATGGAAGCGGCTACAATGAGACTTATGGCTTACTTGGCTCTAATATGGCGGGTACTGACGTTATTAAGCTCTTCCCCAGGGATTGTCAGAAGGTTGTAAATGCTGTCCAGGATAAACTTAAAAAAATTACGGGCAAAAATATCGAGGTCATGGTTTTTGGTGATGGCGGGTTCAAGGATCCGACAGGAAAAATCTGGGAATTGGCAGATCCTGTAATTTCGCCTGGCTTTACTGCTGGTCTGACAGGCGTCACAAACGAGATTAAAATTAAATATATTGTCGATAATGAGTTGAATCATCTGACCAGAGAAGAAACGGCAGCAGCAGTTAAAGAAAAAATTAACGGCAAAGCAGAGAATATGTCTGGCAGAGAAGAAGCCCTTGGCACTACGCCGCGTCAATTGACGGATTTGTTAGGCAGCCTTTGCGATCTGACCAGCGGCAGCGGTGACAAAGGTACACCGGTGATTCTGGTTCAGGGCTATTTTGATAATTATGCGACAGAGTAATTAGAAAAGGCGATCACATTTGGTGGCCGCCTTTTTGGTGTTCTTAAGGTTGAGCGTGGGAGACTAAAGTGCTATACTGTTGTGGTAGCAATTTTATTAAGAAAGTGGGAAGGATGACCGTGATAGAAGTCAGAGACCGCGTGCGTTTTGTAGAAACGGATATGATGGGTGTCGTACATCACTCTAATTATCTTCGCTGGTTTGAGATGGGAAGAGTAGCTTATTTGCGCGCTGCAGGCGTGGAGCTGCTTGATTTAATCAGTAATGATTATCTTTTCCCTATTACCGAGGTGACCTGTAAATATAAAACTTCAGCCAGATTTGATGATGAGATTATTATAAGAGCCACTATGGCGGAATTTACAAAAGCTAAGATGACCTTTTCCTATGAGGTAATTCGCCAGGCTGACGAAGCTCTTCTCGCTGTCGGCAAGACTACTAATGTCTTCACTAATCTGGAAGGGAAAATTACTCGCTTGAATCAGGACTATTATGGCAGGATAGCTTCATTATATGAGCAGGAAATGAAAGGTAGGAACCAATAAGCATGTTTCTTTATATTTTAGGTGGAATAGTTATTTTTTTAGTATTAGTTTTTGTATTAATTTGCATTTATGCTTTTTTCAAAGGCACTGATGACACTTCCGTAATGGTGGAAAAAAAGACTGCACTAAAGTTGGAAAAGATTTCAGACACAGAAGCAGTTTTTTCCACAGAGTTCCCGATGATAAATCGTGGCAAGGAGGATGCGGCCATTCTTGATGTATTTGCCCGCCCTTATCTCCCACAGGAACAATTCAATGCAGCAACTGTTTTTGGGCACATTGAGACTAGCAATCGCCGTCGCAATGATAATTATTTCGAGGCATTGATTTTAAAGGCTGATACACAGTGCCAGCTCATACTGACATTGCGTTTTGTTGCCAATAATGGCATGAATATCAGGGAAGCGCTGCAGCAAATGGTTGATATGGATGTTGCTGTTTACTACAATGGTTTAGCACGGAAAAACATTTATATCCGTAAAGCTTTTCTGACTATAAATGGCGAAACAATCAGAAATTTGGTAGGGGGTGCCGAAAATGGCAAATAAATATGAAATAGTTCCTGTTCCTACCAGAATTCTTACTATTCATGATGATATCGTTGAAGCAATAAAAGAGTATGGCGCAGACAAGATTGGCCCCGGAGATGTCGTCTGTGTTGCTGAAAGTGTGGTTGCTATTACGCAGGGAAGAGCAAAACGGCCTGAATCATTTGAACCGTGTTTCCTCGCCAAAGTATTATCACAGCTATTCCCATCGCAAGGAAGTATAGCCGGCTGGCATAGCATGCAGTCGTTAATGGATGTCGAAGGTCAGTTCAGAATATTGTTCGCTGTTATTTGTGGCTCCATAGCAAAATGTTTCGGCATTGCAGGGGTGTTTTACCGTATGGGTGGCGAACAGGCAAAATTAATCGACGATGTAACCGGCACGATGCCGCCCTATGATAAACACATTGTCTATGGACCGGATAGGCCGGAGCAGGTTGCGGAGGCTATTACCAAGGCGACAGGAGCATACGGCGCAGCTATTGCGGACGTAAACGACTTGAAACGTTCTTGTGTGCTTGGTGTATCCCAAGGTGTTGATAGCGATGAGGTTGCCAAGATACTGATTGATAATCCGTTTGGTAATGCCAGCCAAAAGACGCCAATCGTAATTATTAAAAACTATAGGAATAAATAGAATCTGAAAAATATAAACCGGTACTTTCAATTGCATTGCATGTTCATCATGTGCTGTGCAAATCAGAGAGTATCGGTTTTTTTATTATTATTTTTCAGTGAATGCTAAAATGTTGTATTTTTGGAAAATTTATCGGCAGGTTTTTTGCAACATGTATTGAATTAATTTAGGGTACGGTTAAACAGGAACAACTCTGAGAGGTGTTATATATGCTTTTAGGTGTTGACGTTGGCGGTACCTTTACAGATGCGGTGCTTGTCAATAATGGGATAATAATAAAACAAGCAAAGGTCAAGACGACGCAGGAAGAAGTACTGCAAGGCATCCTGCAGGCTCTGGACATAGTGCTTTCTGGCAATGAACTCGATGCCATTTCTCGTGTTGTTGTTTCCAGTACTATAGTTACTAATGCCTTAACCGAAGGCAAAACGGAGCCGGTTTTTCTGGCAGTAATGGCAGGGCCGGGAATGTCAACAAAAGGACGCTTTCCGACTGAACCTTATTTAGCTGAAGGTTATGTTGACCACAGAGGACAAATAATCAAAAAAGCTTCAGTCAATGAAAAAATAGTTGAAGCTATGGCAGCAGGTAAAGCGGTTGCTGCAGTATCTGGCAAATTCGCTGTACGTAATCAAAAGAATGAACAAGACTTGCGCGTAAAATTAAAAGAAACAGGCTTCAAAAAAATATTTATGGGTTCCGAAATATCAGGTGAACTGAATTTTGTGAGAAGGACAAATTCTGCTTATTTTTCTGCTGCTGTCTATAATAAGTTCAAAGAATTTATTGGACAAGTAGAAGATAGTGTTCGTAGCAGAGGCATTACTGCACAAGTTCAGATATTAAAAGCTGATGGCGGCACAATTCCTTTGGCAGCAGCGCTGGAACAACCGGTTGAAGCGGTTTTTACCGGGCCGGCAGCAAGCGTTTTGGGGATAGAAGCCTTAGACGCACCTTCTGTTAATGCTATTTCTTTGGATGTTGGTGGGACTACGACCGATATTGCTTTCTGGAGCTGCGGGTCTCCGCTTTTGGCGAACAGAGGCGCAAAAATCGCTGGTTATCCTACGGCAGTCAGAGCCTTTCACATGCGTTCCATTGGTTTGGGCGGGGATAGCCGGATAAGAAAGACGGACAAAGGTTTTGAAGTTGGCCCGGCTCGTGTTGGACCGGCAATGGCTATAGGCGGTAAAGAACCAACTTTGTCAGATGCTTTGATTGCGCTGGGGTGCGTTTCTTTTGGTGACGCGGGCAAAGCTCGCGAAGCCATGAGGTCTTTGGCCGAACCTGATGATACTGTCGAAGAAATCGCCGAGCAAATTGTTTTGGCTGCTGTCACTAAAATTGAAGATACTATCGCAGAAATGATAAAGGAATGGAATCTGCAGCCAGTTTATACCGTTAATGACGTAATTAAAGGTACAGAGTTTATACCGGAAAAATTAATTGGTGTCGGCGGCGGTGCACCAGGACTTATTCCTGTGCTAGCTATGAAAATGGGTCTTCCTGTGGAGATCCCTGTGGGAGCCATGGTAGCAAATGCCGTTGGCGCTGCTGTGTCACGCCCAACTTTAACAGCAACTTTGCGCGTAGATACGACAGAGGGTTACTACATAATTCCGGAAGCAGGGATTCGTGAAAAAATCCAACGTGGGTTTTCACGTACGACAGCTGAAGAAATACTTTCGGACTGGTTGCTTGAACAAGCTGACAAGTGGCAGATGGAAGCCAGAAACGTTGAAGTAATGGCCTATGAAGAGTTCCCAACAATTCATAATTACTATACTACCGGCAAAATTATTTATTTAAAAATGCAGTTAAAACCTGGTATTCTCCATACCGTAACAGGTCGGGAGGTGGCATTTTGAAATCCAACCTGGGAATTGTATTCTTTCCGGCTTTTGACTGGATGATCAGTCCTACGCATCCTGAACGGCAGGAACGCTTGTTGTACACAAGAGATCAGCTCCTTGAGGAAGGGATATTTGATCTCGAACAAATAAGGGAATATAAGCCGCGACTAGCGGAAATCAGTGATTTGCAGCGAGTACATATTGGTATACCGTCGATTTCACGTTTAATAACGCCAGCTCATCTTGTCTCAGCCGGTGGCTGCATGACTGCTGCTGATGCAGTAATGAGCGGCGAAGTAAAGCGTGCCTTTGCATTGGTACGTCCTCCCGGACATCATGCAATGCGAGTAGTGCATGGTATCAGAGGGTTTTGCGTCATCAACATTGAGGCTATAATGGTGGCTTATTTGCGGCAAAAATACGGTGTTAGGAAGATTGCCATCGTAGATACCGATGTGCATCATGGAGACGGCACGCAGGATATTTTTTATCATGACCCCGATACCCTTTATATATCTTTTCATCAGGATGGGCGTACCTTATATCCAGGTACGGGTTTTCCAAATGAGGCAGGCAGCCCAGCGGCATTGGGCACCAATATTAATCTGCCGCTTTTGCCCGGTACTGGTGATGAAGGCGTGCATAGGCTTTTTGATGGTATAATAGGACCGATACTGGATGATTTCGAACCAGAAATTATCATAAACTCTGCAGGACAGGATAATCACTTTAGCGATCCTTTGGCTTCAATGTCTGTAACCGCGCAAGGGTATGCCAGACTTGCGGATAAATTAAAGGCAGATATAGCTGTTCTGGAAGGCGGATATTCTGTTGAAGCTGCTTTACCTTACGTTAATACAGGAATAATACTGGCGATGGCAGAGATGGATTATAGCAATGTTATCGAGCCTGATCAGACGGGCCTCAGAAAACAGGATGAGAAATGTAATGCCAGAGTGGATGAGCTTATCAGACAAATTGGCGATTTATGGACTAATCGTCAAAAACTCAGCAGCGATGCTTTAGCAAAATGCGGAGAAAGTTGGAGCCGCAGAAAAAACATTTATTACGATGAAGAAGGCATTAGTGAAGAACAGGTCGAGACAGCTCATTATTGCAAGCAATGCAATGGTTATCTAACCATTCAGACTGCAGCGGAAAATACCCGTTTTGGCAGTCAGAGCGCTTTTATAGTGATAGTCGACCAGTGTACCTGCCAGGCTTGCCGACAAAAAGCTTATGATGAAGCACTTAAGGAAAAAAAGACTGGAAAATGGCAGCATGTTTTTGTACAAGACAAATCACAAGGAAATATTGAAAACATCTAGGGGGAAGAAATGAAAAGATCAGATGGAAGAACCAGCAAACAATTAAGACCTGTGAAAATGACGAAAGACTTTGTAATTTATCCAGAAGGTTCTGTTTTTATTGAAATGGGCCATACACGCGTTCTATGTAATGCATCTATTGAGGAAAAAGTACCAAGATTTTTGGCAGGAACAGGCAAAGGCTGGGTAACAGCTGAGTACTCGCTTTTGCCACGTTCGACCCAGCAAAGAAATTCACGCGAGGCAGCTAAAGGCAAGCAAAGTGGTCGTACGCAGGAAATTCAACGGTTGATAGGACGCTCTCTGCGCAGTGTCGTTGATTTGACGGCTTTGGGCGAAAAATCAATTACCATTGACTGTGATGTTCTGCAGGCTGATGGCGGCACAAGAACAGCTTCTATTACGGGTGCTTTTGTCGCGCTGGTAATTGCCTTGAATAAAGTATGCCCGGAAGGAAAGACCTTCCCAATCAAAGATTTTTTGGCCGCAATTAGTGTCGGTGTTGTGAATGGTGAAGAAATCCTGGATTTGTGCTATGAGGAAGACAGCAGTGCAGAGGTTGATATGAACATTGTTATGACCGGCAGCGGCGACTTTGTTGAGCTGCAGGGCACAGGAGAAGAACACACCTTCGACAAGAAACAATTGAAGAAAATGTTGGAGCTTGGTGAAAAAGGCTGCAATGAATTGATTGCAGAGCAAAAAGAAGTTTTAGGAAAAATTGCAGAGCGGGTAGGTAAATAGAATGCAGGAATTGGTAATCGCAACAACGAACGAAGGTAAACTGATAGAATTTAAAGAACTTATGAAAGATATGGATGTTGAACTTAAGTCTTTGAAAGAATGGGCAGATGTTCCTGCACCAGAAGAAACAGGCAAAACTTTTGCTGCCAATGCCAGACAGAAGGCTCTTTACTACGCGAAAATGACAGGTAAAATATGCATAGCTGATGATTCAGGGCTTGAAGTACAGACGCTGAAAGGTGAACCGAGTGTTCGCTCTGCACGTTATGCAGGTGAGGAAGCAGATGCTGAGGCAAATAATAAAATGCTGCTTCAGACAATGAAATTTCATATGAAACGCACGTGCCGCTTTCGCTGTGCTATTGCCGTAGCTAATCCTGCCGGCAAAGTATTGGCTGAAACTGAAGGAACTTGTGAAGGTATGCTGCTGCATGACAAATTGGGCGAGGAAGGCTTTGGTTATGATCCCTTGTTTTGGTCGACCGAGCTTCACAAAGGCTTGGGCGAAGCAACAATGGAAGAAAAAAATCAGGTGAGCCATAGGGCAAAGGCTATTAAAAAATTATGTGAGATGTGGGAGAAGATAAAGTGAAAATCGGTATAACAGGCGATACTCACGGCAGCAAAAAAGCTATGCGGCTTGTGCTGGGAATGGCGCCACCGGTTGATTATTGGTTTCATACAGGCGATTACAGCCAGGATGGTAAGTTCCTGGCTTATGAAACCAAGCTGCCACTTTTGGCTGTGGCAGGTAATACTGATCCAGCTGATGGCAAAGCAAATATTGATGAAATGATTACGATTGCCGGCAAGCGAATCTGGCTTACGCACGGACACCATTATATGCATGGCTACCAAATTAATGAAATAGCCTGGTGGGCACGTAAGCTCGACGTAGACATTGCTGTTTTTGGCCATACGCACATTCCAATGGTCAAATGGTTTGGAGATATTTTACTCATAAATCCCGGGAGCCCCATTCTGCCGAGAGATGAGCAGGGTTCTACTTTTGCGGTTCTTACTGTTAGTGAGGACGAGAAACCAGAAGCGGAAATTATCCGAATAAAAAATTAAATATAAACTTGCAAAAAAATAATGAATCATATAAACTAATAGCATACGCTATTTATAAGTAAATGGGGGAATTAAAATGACAATTAACGAAGAAGCTCTTGCAATTAGACTACAATACAACGGAATATTGACTACTGCTAGTAAAGTTCCGCTTAAAGATCGCCATGATTTATCTGTTTTGTATACTCCTGGTGTCGCTGAGCCATGCAAGCTTATTAAGGAAAACAAAGATCTTTCTTTTGATTACACTTGCCGCGGCAATATGGTAGCCATTATCAGTGATGGCACCAGGGTGCTTGGTCTTGGTGATATCGGACCGGAAGCAGCAATTCCGGTTATGGAAGGAAAAGCTGTACTCTTCAAAACTTTCGGCGACGTTGACGCAATTCCTATTTGCCTTGACACCAAAGATCCGGATAAATTCATTGAGACTGTAAGATTATTGCAGCCTTCTTTTGCAGGCATTAATCTTGAAGATATCTCTTCTCCAAAATGCTACGATATTGAATGCAAATTGAAAGAAATTTGCGATATCCCGGTTTTCCATGATGACCAACATGGCACTGCGATTGCGCTTATGTCAGCAGTAATTGGTGCTTTACGTTTTGTTAAGAAGGACATCAAGACTGCTAAAGTCGTAGTCAACGGCTGCGGCGCTGCTGGTTCTGCTATCGGTCGTCTCCTTGTCAACATGGGAGCTGAAAATGTTATTATGGTCGATCGTTTTGGTGCCTTGTATGATGGCATTGACGTAAAACTTGACCGTATTCAGGATTATTTAAAAACTGTTACCAATAAAAACAAAGAAAAAGGCAACTTGGCGGATATTGCTAAAGGCGCTGATGTTTTGGTTGGTGTTTCCGCTCCGCATGTATTTACCAAAGAAATTATTGCCAGCATGAATAAAGATGCTATTGTCTTCGGTATGGCTAACCCTGTGCCTGAAACTACCTATGAAGATGCTATTGCCGCAGGTGCCAGAGTCGCTGGAACCGGACGCAGTGACGCTCCAAACCAGGTTAACAATGTAACTGTATTCCCTGGTGTATTCCGCGGTGCTATGGACGTTCGTGCCAGAGCAATTACCGAAGAAATGAAAATCGCTGCTGTTATGGCTATTGCCGATTTGATTGATGAGAAGGATTTGCGTGCTGACTATGTTGTAGCGGATGCTTTTGATCCACGCGTAGCACCTGCTGTTGCTGCTGCTGTTGCCAGGGTAGCTATTGAGACTGGTGTTGCTCGTGTCAATGTAGATCCTGAAGTTGTCAGAGCCAATACGATGAAACGTGTAGGTAGATAATTATCGGAGGTGCTTTATGCGTACTATCGATGTTAAAGAAGTAACAGCAGCTGTCAGTAAGCTCAGCAAAGATGCCTGTTACTATCTGCCTGATGAGATGATGGCAGCCCTGGAAGCCTCTCTTACAAGCGAGGAATCGCCTCTTGGAAGAGAAATTCTGGAAACAATTATTGAAAATGCAAAGCTTGCCAAAACAACTGATTGCCCAATCTGTCAGGATACCGGCTTAGCCGTTGTTTTTGCGGAGATAGGCCAGGATGTCCATTTTGAAGGCGGCGACCTATATGAAGCCATTCATGCCGGTATTGCTGATGGTTATATTAATGGTTATTTGCGTAAATCATCTGTTGATGACCCTTTGTTTGACAGAAAAAACACGCAGGATAATACTCCTGCCATCATACACACAACCATTGTAAAAGGCGATAAAGTCAAATTGACTCTGTCTCCAAAAGGCTGCGGCAGTGAAAATATGGGAGCCCTGAAAATGCTCAAACCTTCCGATGGTGTTGATGGCGTAATTAAGTTTGTTGTTGATACGGTACGTAATGCCGGACCGAATCCTTGCCCACCGGTAACTGTAGGCGTTGGTATTGGCGGCAATATGGAACTTGCAACCTATTTAGCCAAACATTCTTTGACACGCCCGGTTGGTGAACATAACACGGACCCAAGATATGCGGAACTTGAAAAAGAACTTTTGCACAGAGTGAATATGACGGGCATCGGGCCATCAGGCCTGGGCGGATCGACGACAGCAGTAGCCGTCAATGTTGAGTATGCACCAACACATATAGGCGCACTGCCGGTTGCCGTTAACCTTAATTGCCATGCCGCACGTTGTGCGCAAGTGGTCTTATAGGGAGGGATAGAGATGGCAGAACAAACGATTAAATATATTACTACGCCGCTTACCGATGAAACAATAAGATCATTGAAGGCTGGTGACAGTGTTCGTATTACCGGACCTATCTATACTGCTCGTGATGCTGCACACAAAAGAATGACTGAGGCTTTGGCCAGAGGAGAACAACTGCCGATAGATATTAAAGGCAATGTTATTTATTATGTAGGACCCTCGCCTGAAAAACCAGGTCAGATTGTTGGTTCAGCCGGACCGACAACCAGCGGCCGTATGGATCAATATACCCCTACACTTCTGGAACGGGGTATGAAAGGCATGATTGGCAAAGGATCACGTTCCAAGGAAGTTGTAGATTCTATTGTCAAAAATTGTGCTGTTTATTTTGTGGCAATTGGCGGAGCTGCCGCGGTTATTTCTAAATCCATAAAAGCGCAGGAATTGCTTGCCTACGGCGATTTAGGACCGGAAGCAATTCGCCGTTATGATGTAGTAGATTTCCCGGCAATTGTCTGTATTGATTGCGAAGGCAACGATTTTTACAAAGTTGGAATAAAAAAATACAGTAAAGAATAGAAAAAGATTGACCTAATCTATTTTATTAGGTATAATAAATCTCGTGATTCGGGGCGTGGCTCAGTTTGGTAGAGCACCTCGCTTGGGACGAGGGGGTCGCAGGTTCAAATCCTGCCGCTCCGACCAATCATAAAAATTTTTAAGCATCTGAAAAGATGCTTATTTTTTTTGCAAATAATTGTTGACATTCCTAGCGGAATAGTGTAGTATTGCTTTAACTTAATAATTACTCTTATCAAGAGCGGTCGAGGGACAGGCCCTATGACACCCGGCAACCAAGCGTTTACGTTATTGGTGCTAAATCCTGCAAGTAGAATCTTGGAAGATGAGAGGAAAGCGATTTTCACTCTCTTTCCTCGGAAAGAGTTTTTTTATTTTGAGGGGTTATTAAGAAAATTAAAAAGGGAGAGATTACCATGAAAAAGATTTTGGCAGTAGCCCTTGCTCTTGTGAGCTTGCTGGCAGTCGTAGCTGGTTGTGGCGGCGACAAAAAAGAAGCAGAAAAGACAACGGCAAAGAAAGTTGTTTTGAAAATTGGTGCAACTCCAGTGCCACACGCGGAAATTCTCAATTTTATTAAACCAACCTTAGAAAAAGAAGGAATAGATTTACAAATTATTGAATTTAGTGATTATGTAAAACCTAACTTGGCTTTGAATGATAAAGAGCTTGATGCAAACTTCTTCCAACATATCCCATATCTTGAAAAGTTTGCCAAAGAACGCAATTTGGCTCTTACAACTTTGACCAAGGTTCATATTGAACCAATGGGTATTTATTCCAAGAGCATCAAGAGTCTTGATGCTTTGCCGGAAGGCGCAAAAATTGCAATCCCTAATGATCCTACTAACGGCGGCCGTGCATTGGCACTTCTGCAAAGTGCTAAGCTTCTTAAATTGAAGGATGGCGTTGGTATTAGTGGGACACCAAGTGATATTGTAGAAAATCCAAAGAATTTCTCCATTATTGAAATTGAAGCGGCTTTGCTTCCACGTTCACTTGATGATGTTACTATTTCTGTTATCAATTCCAACTTCGCAATGGAAGCCAAATTGAATCCGGTTAAGGATTCCCTCTTTACTGAACCTAAAGATTCTCCGTATGCTAATATAATTGCAATACGTAAAGGCGACGAAAACAGACCAGAGCTCCAAAAGCTTGCTAAAGCTTTGACCAGCCCGGAAGTTAAAAAATTCATTGAAGAAAAATATAAGGGAGCAGTAGTACCTGCTTTCTGATAACAAAAAAATATATAAGAATTGCCATTCCCCCTTGATTTATAAAATTAAGGGGGAATGTTTATGTTAAAAAGTGTAAAATATTGACAAATTTCAGGCTATATGGTACGCTTTATGCAATGTCAAGGATTAGATTATTAGATTTATATGACCTTCCCTAAAAAGGGAACTACGGCCATACGGACAGCCGGGTCAATTGCCGATTGGCAACTAAGGTTGCCTTATTGATTGAGTTAAATACTCAAATTTTATAAGTTGGTTACTTCATAACCGCGTGTGTTAAGCTGCACAATACTTGTGAAACGGTCAATAAGAGTAGTGAAAGTAAATTTTTGCTCAATCGACTCTAATATCTAAAAATGTGAATAAATAAAATGAATGCGAATTCAATAATAAATAATACACTTAATTTAGAAATGGCCAAACTCAGGTAATGTTGTGTTTAATACAACATATCTGGGTATTTTTGTTTTTAAAGGAGGTAAAAAATGGGAAACAAATTAAAACTTTATGGTTTTAATAATTTAACCAAGGCACTTAGTTTTAATATCTATGATGTCTGTTATGCAAAATCAGAGAGGGAACAAAGGGATTATATTGCCTATATTGATGAACAGTATAATTCTGAAAGATTAACAAAAATTTTGCTGCAAGTTACAGATATGATAGGTGCCACCGTACTTAACGTGGCCAAGCAGGATTACGAACCTCAAGGCGCAAGCGTTACCGTGCTTATTGCTGAGGAGTCGATGATTCCTTCTCTTGATGGTGAGACTATTGTTGCCCATTTAGATAAAAGCCATGTTACGGTGCATACTTATCCTGAGTTCCACCCTGATAATTCTATTGCAACCTTTCGTGTTGATATAGATGTTGCAACATGTGGAGAAATTACTCCGCTCAGCACTCTTGATTTTCTGATTGGCAGTTTTGATTCAGATATTATAACCATGGATTATCGCGTGCGTGGCTTTACCCGCGATATTGATGGCAAAAAGCTCTATATTGACCACGATATTACTTCTATTCAGGATTATATAGATGAGAAAACTTTAGAAAAATATGATGCTATTGATATAAATATGTATCAAGCCAATATTTTTCATACGAAGATGTTAATCAAAGAAGTTGATTTGCAGAACTACTTGTTTAAAACAGATGTTTACGAATTACCGCCCAAAACAAGACTCAAAATAACTAACAGTTTAAGACGAGAGATGATAGAAATTTTCAGCGGTATGAACGTATATAAGGAGTGACTGGTAAATTGAATAAGCTTTCGCAGGAGAAAGCTCCGATTTTAGAAGCTTTGGAAGAATTTAAGAAGATGCGGCTAGTGCCGTTTGATGTGCCCGGTCATAAAAGAGGCAGAGGGAACAAAGAGTTAACGGAGTTTTTAGGCGAAAGATGTCTGACAGTTGATGTGAACTCAATGAAACAACTGGATAATCTTTGTCACCCGGTAGGGGCAATTAAGGAGGCAGAGGAATTGGCGGCGGAAGCTTTCGGCGCAAAGGCTGCCTTTTTTATTGTCAACGGAACAACTGCCGCAGTACAGGCAATGATCCTTACTGCCTGCAAAAGAGGTGACAAAATTATTTTGCCTCGTAACGTGCATCGCAGCGTTATTAATGCGATGATTTTGTGTGGTGCTGTCCCTGTTTATATTAACCCACAGATGAACGAGGAACTTGGTATTGCTCTAGGTATGAAATTATCTGATGTGCAGAAGGCAATAGAAGAAAATCCTGATGCCAAGGCAGTGCTTGTGAACAATCCTACTTATTACGGTATTTGTTCCAACCTTAAAGCAATAACAGAATTGGCCCATGCCAATAATATGCTTGCCCTGGTCGATGAAGCACATGGAACGCATTTTTACTTTGGCGAGAACATGCCGATTTCAGCTATGGCTGCCGGTGCCGATATGTCATCAGTAAGCATGCATAAATCAGGTGGCTCACTTACGCAAAGCTCATTCTTGCTTTGCGGCAAGAATGTTAATTCTCAATATGTTAGACAAATAATAAATCTCACGCAGACAACCAGCGGCTCTTATCTTTTGCTTTCAAGCCTTGATATTTCCCGAAGGAATCTAAGTCTGCATGGTAAAGAGATTTTCAGGTATGTAGTGGAAATGGTGGAATATGCCCGCCATGAAATCAATCAGATCGGCGATTACTATGCTTATTCGCGCGAGCTGATAAATGGTGACAGCGTTTTTGATTTTGATATTACAAAATTATCGGTCAATACGTTTGAAACAGGACTGGCTGGTATTGAAGTTTATGACCTTTTGCGTGATGAATACGATATTCAGATAGAATTCGGCGATTTGGGCAATATTCTGGCTTACGTTTCTGTTGGTGATAACTATAAGAATATTGAACGTTTGATAGGTGCTTTGTCTGAAATCAGACGCTTATACAAAAAAGATAAAGCAGGTATGCTAAGACACGAATATATTCCTCCGACGGTCAAATTCGGTCCGCAGGATGGCTTTTATGGAGATAAGGAACAGGTTGCTTTAGATGCAAGCGCCGGCAGAATCTGCAGTGAATTTGTGATGTGTTATCCACCTGGTATCCCCATTCTGGCACCGGGAGAAGAGATTACGGAAGAAATCATCGAATATATAAAATATGCTAAAGAAAAAGGCTGCTTCTTGACAGGGCCTGAAGATATGGAAGTTAATAAAATTAATGTTTTGAAAGGAGGGTGTTAAGTGGATCTTTGGTATAGCGAGGCTCACACAAAGTCAGTAAAATTTGCGATTAAAGTTAATAAACAGCTTTTTAGTGCTCAAAGCGAGTTTCAGAGAATAGATATTTTTGAAT
>CAYTOV010000022.1:0-15398 GCA_964439485.1 uncultured Acidaminococcales bacterium
TTTTAAGCAGCCTGCTCAATGCAGGCTGCTTTTCACAACCAAAAACTTATAAAGATACTCGCTTCAGCATGGATACCACGATCAGCATTGAAGCAACTGGTCAAAATAGCGAACAACTAAAAACCGCAGTCGATAACTCTTTCCGTGTTTTTCAGGAGATAGCAAATGAAACCGACCGCTATAAGGACGGTTCACCCAAAGGACTCTATCAGCTGAACGCACATGCTGGTCAAGGTCCTTTTACTGTTGGTTCTCACTTATTACTGTTGGCTGACATGGCCCATAAGCAGAATTTCAGCGAATTTGATATTACACTTGCGCCTTTGATTGATGTCTGGCAAAAGCACAGCACCGCCAAAACCGTGCCAGACAATCTTGAAATTGCTGCGTCGCTCGCCTTAACCGGCAAAGATAAATTCAGTGTTGCACCGGAAAAACAGACTATTACTTTAGCACCTGGTGCCGCTCTTGATTTAGGAGCTATCGCCAAGGGCTATGCCGTTGATGTCGCTGCCGCTGTGTTAGCGGAAGACAAAGACGTTTCTTTTGCCCTGGTCAATGCCGGCGGTAACATCAAAACCGTTGGTAATAAAGCTGATGGCAAACCATGGCGCATTGCTCTGCAGGACCCTCGCCGCAGCGATGCCTACCTCGGCATAATTAATCTTAAGGCTGGCGAAGCCGTAGCTACTTCCGGCGATTATCAGCGCTACTATGAAGTTAACGGCATTCGTTACCACCACATTCTTGATCCGCATACCGGCATGCCCTCGCGCAACGCCATTTCCGTAACCATCGTTGCCGCTTCCGCTTTTATGACAGACTATTATTCAACTTTACTTTTTGTTCTGCCACACGAAAAAGTTTTGGAAGTATTAGCCGCCCATCCCGAAATAGCTGCCATTATTGTAAAAGCCGATAAGGAAATCTACATATCACCTTCACTGCAGTCACGCTTCGAACTTACACCTACCGGAGGTAAGTAAAATGCGCAAAAACGATTACCTGCTTATCCTGTTAATAATCTTACTGGCAGCTGGTTTGCATTTTTTTCTTAAAACCAGCGAGACAGACGATGACCTGGCTTTTGAAATACGCCACGGCGATAACGTCATTCAGACAGTTAAGCATTCGGCACTTACAACCACCGGCGAATTCTCTGTAACCACACACGACGGCAATGTTCTTATCGAGATTGACCCAATTAAGGGTGCCCATATCATAGAGTCGCCTTGTCCTGATAAACTTTGCATCCATCAAGGTTATATAAGCAAAAACGGGCAAACCATCTTGTGTCTGCCGGAAAAAGTTATGGTCACGGCAATTGCTGACAAGAAGGACGGTGAGCCAGATGCAGTCTTGCGCTAAACTTACAACACGAGAACTTGTCCTCTTGTCACTGTTATTAGCTATGGCCGTTGTGCTGCGTCTCGTGGAAAATGTTTTGCCATTCCCCATACAGATACCTGGCGCAAAACTTGGCTTGGCCAATTGCATCACGATTATTGCCCTGTTGCTTTTTGGCAACACCAAAACCTTGCTGCTCTTAACGGCAAGAATTCTCTTAGTTGCACTTCTCAGCACCGGCTTCTTTACACCAGGCTTTTTCATCGGCCTCGGCGGTGCTGTTTTAAGCTTTCTTTTGATGGCACTGGCCTGCCGTTCCCATCTCTTTTCACCTGTCGGCATCGGCATTCTTGGCGCCTGCGCTCATAACTGCGGACAACTGGTAGTTGCTATGCTTTTAATGCAGACAACGGCGCTTATAAGTTATTTCCCGCTCCTCTTAATACTTGCCATACCGACCGGTCTGAGCACCGGTTTGCTCGCCAAATATGCCCTGCCTGCCATCCGTCAGCGTTTTTAACTTTAACAACTTCAAAAGGTCTGCCCAGCTATTATTTAGCTGGGCAGACCTTTTTTGCATCCTGTCCTTTAGCGGTTATGACTGAATTTTGCTAAACACAATTTCTTTGACCTTCGGCTCCATCTGAAGTGCAAACCCAGCAACCACATGTTTAGCTTCATCTATAAGAAAAATCAATGGCAGCGTGTAGATATCAGTATCTTCCTTAATTTGTTCAACCTGAAAAGTATCATAATGAAAATGCGTCATAGGACGATAAAAGATATCTCTTTCATGCAGCCAAAGCCGTCCTTTTTCCAAACAAATCTTAAATATGCCATAGGCCGGATGATAATAATCACCAGCATAAGCAGCAAGCTCATAGGATGTAGCAGTGCCTGCTGCCGCTTTTTGCGGCATAAAATTGAATTCCAGATGATGGTACATATCTTCAGGAGCATGTTCACGCTTCTCTGTATAGATACTGACCCAATCCTGAGTCTCACGACCAAGAAAATAATCCAGCAGCAAACCTTGAACCGTGAAAATAAAAGGATTGTCCGGAGCATGCAGATTCTGCAGGAAGACAGCTCCGCTGCCAGCCTCCGGCAGGTAAAACTGAAAAGCGCTGTAACCTTCGATCTTGCCCGTATGCTGCTGCACAATATGTCCATGATAATCAAGCACACGCCAGCCAAGTCCATAGCCTAAAGAATAACCGCCTTGCACATGAGGATAGTCCATCATGATCTGCGGACTATGCTGATCTTGAAAACTTGCCTGTGAAAGCAGCCCACTCCCTTGCCAGACACCTTTCTGGATATGCATTAGCAGCCATTGTGCCATATCCTTTGCCGTACTCATGACAGAGCCGCAAGGTCCCGCCATATCAATATTCCAGCGCGGTACAGCCCTAAGTCCCTGCTGCCACCAATAAGGCAAAGCGCAATCTTTTTCCTTCTCGGCATCTGCCATTAAACAAAAAGTCCTTGTCATGCCCAAAGGAGCAAAAACTTCTTCTTCCATCAACGTTTCCCATTTTTTACCTGTAACTGCTTCCATAATGCCGCCAACAGCAACATACATGACATTGCTATACTGAGCATAAGTTCGATAAGGCATATTGGGTTCCATATAGCGCAGACGCTTGAGAAAATCAACCCGGGTTATACTATTGTCAGGCCATGTGCCATCATGCCCGCCAAGGCCTGTGCGGTGGCAGAGCATGTCTCTTACTGTAACCTTGGCAGAAACATCGTCATCCCACAACGCAAAATCAGGTATATAAGAGGCTACCGGTGCATCAATGTCAAGAATACCCTTTGCCGCAAGCCGACCTGCCAAAAAGGCCGTCATCGACTTCGTGCAGGAACCAATGCCACTGATCGTATCAACTGTAAAAGGCATTTTTTCTTCAATATTGCTGTAACCGAACTGCAAATAATTTGTCTCGCCCTTGTCAATAATGGCAAGAGCGCAGCCCGGTATACTATAATAAGCCATTACTTTTTTTATGGCCTGCTCAAGAAATTTGTAATCCGTCATAATATTCCTTTCCTTAGTTCGTTACGCTCTGCTGCTAAGCGTGCCAGCAGGCAACCAGATGGTTCTCTTCCTTTGCTGCCAGATCCGGTTTTTGCTTGCGGCATTTCTCCGCGGCAAAAGGACAGCGATTGTAATAAGCACAGCCCTCAGTCAGACCATCAGTATACACAGAAGCATCTTCTTTCACCGGCGGGCGGAAAGGTTTGCCCACCAGCGGTACAGCTTCCAACAAGTCTTGCGTATAAGGATGGATAGGTGACAGTAAAATATCCTCCGAAGGCCCGATTTCTACTACCTGCCCGCGGTACATGACGGCCGTACGGTCAGAAATGTATTTTACCACCGCCAGATTATGTGAAATAAATAAGTAAGTCAGGTTTAACTGTTTTTGCAGATCGGTCAATATATTCAGTACCTGCGCCTGCACCGAAACATCAAGCGCCGAAGTCGGTTCGTCCAGAATCAGAATCTCCGGTTCCGTAGTAAGTGCTCTCGCAATAGAAAGACGCTGGCGCTGTCCACCGGAAAATTCATGCGGATAGCGGGCAAGACTGCTCTCACGCATACCGACAAGCTGTAGCAAATCGACAGCTTTCTTCCGCATTTCTTCTGCAGTTTTGTCACCGGCAACGCGCATAGGTTCTGTAAGAATTTGCTCCACCGTCATGCGCGGCGAAAGAGAAGAATAAGGATCCTGAAAAACTATCTGGATGCGGCTGCGCAATTTTCTCAAGTTTTTTTCCTTAGCGTGTGAGATATTCTGTCCATCAAGAAATATAGCGCCTGCTGTCGGCTCATCAAGGCGAATGAGCAGGTTAGCCAAAGTGCTTTTACCACAGCCGGATTCACCAACAATGCCCAGAGACTCTCCTTTGCCAATGGCAAGTGAAATGCCATTTAGTGCCTGAACTTCAGTCGTAGCACCAAAAAAGCTTTTTATCTTAAAGGTTTTTTGCAAATCTTTGATTTCTAACAAAGCTCCCATTAGTAGCGCACCCCCTCTTGCAAATGACAGTGCAGCGAATGTCCTTCTTCTAATTCTTTGAGAGGCGGCGCTTCTTGGTGGCAGATATCGAGGGCATAGGGACAGCGCGGCGCAAACCGACAGCCTGGTATTATTTCCAAGGGATCAGGCACCATGCCCGGTATGGCATAAAGTTGGTCGTCCCCATCCTCCTTTGGCGTAAACCTTGGAATGGACGCCAGCAGAGCTTTAGTATAGGGATGCTGCGGGTCCATCAGCACGTCGCCAGCCATACCCATTTCCACAATCTGGCCAGCATACATGACCGCAATTTTATCGCAAAGCTGCGATACCACTCCCAAATCATGCGAAATAAAGACAACCCCAGTACCGGAGGCCTTACAAGCATCCTTGATCAGAAAAATGATTTGTGCCTGAATCGTGACATCCAAAGCGGTTGTCGGCTCATCGGCAATCAAGAGTTTCGGTGAACACGACAAAGCAATCGCTATCATCACCCGCTGCCGCATACCGCCAGATAGCTCGTAGGGATAGCACTTCAGTACCCTTTCGGCATTTCTGATATGTACCTTCTCAAGCATTTCCAAGGCCTTCTTGGTCGCATTCTCGTGCTTTACCTGCTGATGAGTCATAATTACATCCGTCATCTGCCTGCCGACAGTAAAAACCGGATTGAGACAAGTCATTGGTTCCTGAAAGATCATGGCAATTTCCTTGCCGCGGAATTTTGCCAGTTCGGTTTCCGTTTTTTCCGTCAGTTCCTGACCGCAAAAATTAATAGAACCGCCAACAATAGAATCCCTGCCGCCTGGCAGCAGCTGGGTAATCGCAAAAGCAGTCATTGATTTACCACTGCCGGATTCCCCTACCAACCCCAAGATATGTCCTTCTTCTACCTCCAGTGAAATATTATGAAGAATTGGTATTGTTCCCCGTTTTCCGGTAAGAGATACGGAGAGATTTTTAATACTCAAAATGTTTTCCATAAGCCCTCCTTAGTCTTTTGAACGGGGATCGAGAATGTCGCGAATGCCATCGCCTAATAAATTAAAACCCATGACAGTAATCAAAATGAACAACCCTGGAAAAGCAGCGTACCACCACTGATCAATAGCATAGATACGCGCTGTTGAAATCATAGCCCCCCATTCAGGTGTCGGCGGTTGTGCGCCCAACCCTATAAAACTCATGGAAGATGCTATAAGGATAGCATCGCCGATGCCCAACGTCATCTGCACCAAGAGTGGTGTCAGGCAGTTGGGTACAATATGATGTATTACGATAGCTACCGGCTTAGCGCCGAAGGTCTTGGCTGCACGCACATACTGCATCTCCTTCAGCACCAATACCTGGCCACGCATGAGCCGTACGTAAAGAGGGATCCTGACAATACAAACTGCCAGCATTGTGTTGAAAAGTCCCGGTCCTAAAGCAGCAGTCAAAGCAAGTGCCAGTACCATGGAAGGAAAAGACAGCACCATATCGGTTGCCGCCATTATTATCTGATCGACTTTCCCACCGGCATAACCGGCAATGCTGCCAAAAAAGCAACCAACAGCCGCTGCAATGATTACAATGGAAAGCCCTACCGTAATAGAAATACGGGCACCGTAAACAACACGGGTAAATACATCTCTGCCCATTTCATCAGTACCAAAGAAGTGGTTTGCACTTGGCGCCTGCAAACGTGACGGCACATCCATCAGATTAGGATCATAGGGACAAACCAGCGGTGCCGCTGCCCCAAGCAGGATAATGAACGCCACCATAAGAGTACCGATCAGTGTCAGCGGATTGTGTTTGAGAATTCCTATCACTTTCTTCAAAGAAATTTTCACTTCTCCACCCCCCTGATCTGCGGATTGAGGACGCGATAAAGAATATCAACAGCAAGATTAATCAGTACATAGCTGAAAGATACAATTAGCGTGAAGCCCATAATAGCTGGAAAATCCAGGAAAGAGATGGAGTCCATGACATATTTGCCCATACCGGGCCAGGCAAAAATTGTTTCCGTAATAATCGCGCCGCCAAGCAATTCGCCAATCGTAAGACCAGTTACAGTAAGCGTTGGCAAGAGCGCGTTTTTCAAAGCATATTTATAAATGATAGTACGGCGCGGTATGCCGCAGGCTTTGGCCGTACGTATATAGTCCTGTTCCAAAACATCGATCATACTTGAACGCACCTGGCGAGCAACTATAGCTAGCTGTACGTATGCCAAACAGACCGCCGGCAAA
Organism: uncultured Acidaminococcales bacterium; assembly: GCA_964439485.1. GTDB lineage: Bacteria > Bacillota > Negativicutes > Acidaminococcales > Acidaminococcaceae > RZYP01. The sequence continues at coordinate 6,617 of CAYTOV010000022.1, forward strand.
ATAAGATGATGAATTGCCGAAAGCACAACTTCGATATTACCGGCAAGCAAACCATCAAGGATATACATGCCTGTTACATCCGGTGGCGGCGTCAGGAATGTGTCAAGACGGCCGGAAGCTGGAAAAATTGGGATTACCTTGTAAAAAAATATAAGAGCGATAACTCCTGTCCAGAAGAGTGGCGTCGATACGCCAATTAAGGAAATAATGCGACTGGCATGATCAATCCATTTATCCCTGTTTACCGCGGCAGCGACGCCAAGAATGATACCGAAAACAACAGCCATCGCCATCGCCATCAGCGTAAGCTCCAGTGTTGCCGGAAAGCATTTTGCCAGTTCAGCCGCTACAGGGCGCTGGGTGCGGATTGATGTTCCGAGCTCGCCATGAGACAAATCAACCATATATTTCTGATATTGCACAAGAATTGGCTTATCAAGCCCCAGCTCAGCCCTTGTAGCGTCCAGTGTTGCTTGCGAAGCATGAGGACCTACGAGCATACGTGCAGGGTCACCAGGTATAACATGTGAAATGAAAAAAGTCACAATGGATACGCCCAGAAAGACAATAAAAAGGTGCAATAAATTTTTCAGCGCAAACCTGAAAGAAAACATAGAACCTCCTATACACACAAAAGGATTTTTACCTTGTCCTTTTTGTCGGGGATAATATTGGCAAAAAGACGTCTGAATGGCTCACCTTTCAGACGCCTTTCTGCTGTTTTTTAAGACTAGAACCTGCAGAGTTCCCTGCCAGCCTTGTTTTTGAACAAGGTGTTATTCCTTACTCATATCTTCAAAATTGTACATATCATCAAGCATAGGATTGTAAATAAATCCTTTGACGTTAGCACGCATTGGATTCAGAACATTTGTCTGGAACAAGAAGATGTATGGTGCATCTTCCAGAACCATTGCCTGCGCTTTCTTGTACAGTTCAACACGTTTGTTCTGGTCAGTAATCTTTTCAGCTTCGCGCAGGATGGTATCAACTGCGTCGTTCTTATAGAAAGCACGGTTGCCTGCCAAGCCGAAGTAGCTGGAATCGAACCAGTAAGTCATGAAGAATTGTGGGTCCGCATAGTCAGGACTCCAGGTACCCATAGCCAAGTCAAAATTACCCTTGTCGACACGTTCACGGAAAGTAGCCCATGCTACTTTTTCCATTTCGATTTTAATGCCAACCTTGCCTAAGCTGTTCTGCAGCATCAAGGCCTGTGCTTCGTTAAAGCCTTGGTTGTCAGAATACAAGAGCTTCAAGGTAACACCATTTTCCATACCTGCTTCTTTCAAAAGAGCCTTAGCTTTATCAGGGTCAAGAGAATAACCCTTCAGGCTGTCATCACGACCCCACATACCTTTCGGTACAGGAGTAGTCAGTTGTTCACCACGGCCTTTAACCGCGCCTTCGATGATTCCTTTGTAATCAACCGCATAGTTGATAGCTTGACGCAGTTTTACATTATCCAAAGGAGCTTTTTGGTTGTTGATGTAAACAATACTGGTCAAAAGAGAAGGAGATTCAAAAATCTGAACTGCTTTATTGCTCTTAATTTGGTCAAGCTGATCCATCGGAATACCAGCAGCAATATCAAGGTCACCATTTTCTAACTGCAGACGTTGTGCAGACGGATCTTTGATAACCTGGAAGAGAATAGTTTTAATGGCAGGTGCTTTGCCGGCATAATTCTTATTCAGCACCATTTTGATGTTCTGTCCAGGATTGAATTCGGTCAGTTCATAAGCGCCGGAACCCATAGTATGAGTAGCAAGATAGTTGGAAGCCTTATCACCATCTTTTTCATGTTCCATGACTTTTGGGTTAACAACGCCGGCAGCATTAACTGCCATTGTATCCAGGAATGGTGCAAATGGTTCTTTCAATTTGAAAACAACTGTTTCAGCATCCGGAGTTTCGACAGCCGTTACTGGCTTAAAGTAATCGGCAGGTCCTTTTTTAACAGCCATTACACGTTCAACAGAAAATTTAACAGCTTTGGAATCAACAGGTGTGCCATCGGCAAATTTATGCCCAGTTTCCAGTTTGAAAGTCCAGGTCAAACCGTCATCGCTGACAGTCCAGGATTTTGCAAGCGACGGACCGACTTCTGTGCTGGCTTTACCATCGGAAGTCGTTTTGTATTTTACAAGACGTTCATAACAGGGATAACTGACTTTCCATGCTTTGTTATCCATGGCAACTGCAGGATCAATACTGGCCAAATCCAGTGGCAGTCCTACCACCAGAGTATATTTCGGTGTCTTACCGCCTGAAGCACTCTTCTTGTCACCCCCGCCACAGCCAGCGATTACTAGCATCATCAAAAACAGCGTCAAACATATAAACAGTTTTTTCAATTACTACACCTCTTCCTTTTCCCCTCATTTTGCCGACAAAAACAAAAAAAGACGCAGAATCTAATCAGATTCGGCGTCTTTGCCATTCTTGCCTTTTTAATTTTCTAAATTATACTTCCGCGATTTAACGATGTCAAGCAATTACAAGTTGTTTTGTCGCATTATGAAACAACTATAAAGTTTGAAACACAAATGCAACTAAACTTATCCTGTAAATTAAAACAACAGCAGAAAAACATTGCATTTTCTTAGAAGAAGTACATATAAACCGGGATGACAAAAAGACATAAGAGTGTCGTGAGGCTAACAATGACTGCCGCATATTTAGCATCAGCGCCATATATACTTGCCAAAATCGGCACCTGTGCCATGACCGGCAAAGCTGAGAGAACAACGAATACCTGCTGCATAACATATGGTATTTCAATAAAACGCGCTACCAGAATGACCAGAAGCGGCGATACCAGGAAGCGCCCGCATAATAGCAGGTTAATAGCTTTGCCAAATTTTAGCTCTGACATCTTGACCGTACTCAAGGTATAGCCAATAAACAGCATGGACAGAGGCGTAACCATCGAACCCAGATATTTGAAGCTGCTCATTAGAAAAGTCGGTAAAGTTACTCCCAGCAAGACGAAGATTACGGCAAGGATAAAGCTGATGAGCGGCGGTGAAAAGACAAGTCTGACAGTATTCCAGCTAAGAATAGGCGAGGGATCGCTGCTGCAGCTCTTATTAATGCTGTAGTTACCCAAGGTCCAGAACATACTGGCATTAGCAAGGAAATAGATAAGCACATAAGGAATAGATTTGTCGCCGAAAAGGGCAAGGCACACTGGAACGCCGATAAAAATCGCAGAAGAGGAGAAAAAACCAGCTTGGAAGACACCCTCGCGAGACCGTTCTATCCCGGCAAACCGGACAACGAAAGTGCCAATAATAAAACTGATCAGCATTGAAATATAAGGAACCGCTAAGCCCCCAGCTAGACTATAGAAATCCTCCTTCGTGAAATTATTCAGGAAATTCCAGATCATATAAGTTGGCAAAGCGAGCCGGTTAACCAACATCGGTAACAGTGGTGCTGTTTCTTTAGTAATCCATTGCATTCTGGCGAAGAAAAAACCGCAGGCTACCATAATCACGATAACCAGCAGGCTGATAATAGTTTGCACAAATTCCACTATGGTAAGCCCCCAAACTTTTTTTAAAAACCCTATAAGAAAAATCATTCGCCGATTTCAACAGAAACCCTTCTTTGCTCCACATAAAATATCCTCTTGCCTACAATTAGGCAAGAGGATAAATGCTAGAAAACATTCACAATTAGGAGGCTTATTCAATAATCTCCTCAAAATGCACCTTAGTTACAATCACCTTATCAATTCTCATTCGGTCCATATCGACAATTTCAAATCTCAGGCCTGCCCATTCAAACTTTTCACCCGTCTTCGGCATATAGCCAAGGAAGGAGGTAACAAATCCCCCCAATGTCTGGAAGTGGTCTTTATCCTCGCCTGGCATTTCATCGAAATCGAAGAAGTCTTTAAAATCTTCAATCGGCAGTAAGCCATCAATAAGCCAGGAATTCTCATCCCTTTTGACAATACTTTTGTCATCCTCATCTTCTTCCGGCAATCCGCCGACCAGATGTTCAAGGATATCGTGAAGCGTTACAAGGCCCATCGTGCCGCCGAATTCATCCATGACAAAAGCTACATGTGTGCCTGACTGTTGAAACTGCTCAAGCAATTTGAAAGCACGCAGACTGCGTGGAACGAACAGAGGCTGTTCAACATTCTCTTCAATTGGCAGTTTATCTGAGCAACGGCTGTCCAAAAGGTCCTTCACATAAACGATGCCAACTATTTCATCAAGACTGCCACGAGCTACCGGCAGCTTCGAATGTGGACTCTCAGTTATAACATTCCACAGATATTCATTGTCTCTATCAAGATCCAGCCAGTCTATCTGAGTTCTTGGCGTCATCAGCGCCGAAGCGCGCATATCTCCAAGACGAAAGACTCTGTCGACGATATCCTTTTCTGTTTCCTCAAAAGTACCCATCAGCGTACCTTCGGCCAGCATGATCTTGATTTCGTCCTCAGTAACGCCTGCATCAGTCGGTTTTTTTATGCCTGCGATTTTCAGCGCAAAATCTGTCGAAATGCTAAGCAATTTGACCATCGGCATAAATACTTTTGATAAAAAGCGCATTGGACGAGCAATAACAATAGCGATTGGTTCTGGATTATTCAAGGCTATTCTCTTAGGAACCAGTTCGCCAATAATAAGTGAAACATATGTAATAGCGGTAACTACAAGTGCCATACTTACGCTGGCGGCATAAGGGCCGACAACAGGCAGTGGTCTGAGGTAAACAACCAAAGCCTGGGCTATCGTCGCTCCTCCGTAGGCACCGGTAAAAATGCCAATGAGTGTTATGCCAACCTGAACAGTAGAAAGCAGCGGTGTAGGATCATTAGCCAGTTCCAGAGCTGCTTTGGCGCCATCACTGCCATCTGCCGCATGTTTTTCCAATCTTGCTTTGCGGGAAGATACAATGGCTATCTCGGTCATCGCAAAAATGCCGTTAGCAAATACAAGAATCAAAATAATTAAAATTTCAAACCAAATAGAAGGTTCGCCTTCCAAGTAAAATTCATCTCCTTTTAAATTTCTTTTGTTAATTCATTCTATCGTATGAAAGGCTTTAAGTCTAGATAAAACTGTTAAGGTCGCCTTATATTGAGCTCTTTTGGATATACTGAAACATTTCTGATTGTTAAGAATAAGCAAAAATGTCAAAAAAAACAACTGTTAAAACTTGGGCACCGCTGTTTTTAAATTAAACCAAGAGAGGCAAGTGCAAAGAAGTGACGGGCCTGCTGCACATCAGCGACCGACTGCCTGCAGGCGAATTGTCGCGTGTGGAAGCGGCCAGAGGAACTCTTTAGTACTTGTCTAACTATAAAATCTTTTTTGATCTATACTTGCGCATATACTGAAACATTTCTGATTGTCAAAAATCAGTAAATGCGCTATACTATCAAATGTATCAACTTCATATGCGGATGTAGCTCAGTGGTAGAGTACCGGCTTCCCAAGCCGTGGGTCACGAGTTCGAATCTCGCCATCCGCTCCATATTGACTTCAGCTCCCTGATTCAGGGAGTATTTTTTATAGAAAAAGCACTCACCTTGTAGGCAAGTGCTTTGCTGTATTTAATTTAGTCTTTCAAATCTTTTACGATTTTACTCAGTATCCGAATTTCGTCTTCTTGATATGGAAGCGCCAAATAAATTCTTTTCTCGTCGATTGAATAACAGCCAATTTCACGTCTAAAAAGTTCTCTGGCTCTTTTTAAGCCTTCTTTTCCTTGCTTTTCCAATATTATTTCGTATAGTTCAGCTATGGTTGCTTTATTCCTATGAAACTTCGCTTTTTCAGCTGCCTCACGGCATTCATGGTTAATTACAAATTCAGAAAAGGGTACAGGAGCAAGGTTTTTATCGTATAGCTTCTCATAGTCATCTATATCGACAAAGCCATCTAATTCCTCTGTTTCTGTTGAAAAATCAGAGTTCCCAAGGTGTGCAATCCGATGATACTTACACTCTCTTAATCTGCTCTTATCCACCATGTAATCACCTCATTTCTTAGGGTGGTTACATTATATCATAAATGTCTAATACAAAGGCGTTTGGCTTTTTGTTTCATAAATCAAATATGTTATAATTATATTAGAAAAAATATCTTGCTTTAGTTTTATCATTTTGATAACATTTATTTTGATACGTCCAGTTATCCTTTCAGCGAGGAGGGCTTCATATGTTTGCAAAAGATATACTTATCGCCATGAGTTCAAGAATGTCCCCCATTTTCATAGCAATAATAGTAATCCTCTTTGTTGTTGAGTCCCTTTATGCGGCCTATCGCACGTTGTTATATTTCAACAATTACATGCAAAATAAACACAAAAAGAATAAGAAATCATAACAATTAACTCCCGTCAGGGAGTATTTTTTTGCCTATCTCTCCCTTATATTTTTCAAAGAGCAATATCATATTGCTAACTAATGCTGTAATTACTGCCGCAAATATAATATAATGCATTTTATAATCAACAAAATTAGGAGTTATCTGATGCAAGCAGGAATTATGCACTATCTAACTTTATTTTTAGGCGTATTTGCTCTATCTACTTCAGCCATCTTTGTAAGACTAGCGGGTGCGCCCTCTTCAATTACAGCTTTTTACCGCCTTTTCTTCGCGCTGCTGTTTCTCTTGCCGCTTTTGCTTTTGGATAAAGCTTATTGGCAGGATTTGCGGTCTCTTTCCAGACGTCAATGGCAGACAGGATTATTATCCGGTCTCTTTTTGGCTATACATTATATTTTATGGTTTGAATCGCTAAACTACACCTCCGTTGCCAGTTCAACCGTTATCGTTACCTTGCAGCCGCTCTTTTCGTTTGTGGGCAGCTACTTTCTATTCAAGGAACGTTTCAGCACTGGCGCAATCATCAGCAGCATCGTTGCTTTAATCGGCAGTTTCATTATTGCGTGGGGAGATTTTCAAATCAGTATGCAGGCTTTATACGGCGATTTGCTTGCTTTCATTGCTGCTGGTTTTATCACTGCCTATTTTTTTATTGGACAGCATATGCGGCAAAAACTAGCGGTAGTGCCTTATTCCATCCTCGGTTATGCTGCCAGCGCATTTTTCTTAGCGGTTTATGCACTCAGTCAACAGCTATCTTTCATTGATTACGCTCAAAGCACCTGGGCGGCCTTTCTCGGCATAGCCTTCATCTCAACTATCTTAGGGCAAATGCTGCTTAATTGGCTATTAAAATGGCTAAGTACCTCGGTTATTTCCATGAGCATACTCGGTGAGACAATCGGCACCTGCATTTTGGCCTATTTTATTCTCGGCGAAATCATTACTTTGCGGCAAGGTATCGGTATCATAGTCACCTTATTTGGTCTCGGCTTATTCATGTTTTATAAAAATAAAATGCATACTTAACAAAAACATCCCACGCAAAAGCGTGGGATGTTTGCTATCATGAATTCTGCGCCAACTGCAGTGAATTCTGAATTATTTCTTTAATATTATCCGGCAAGGCCATATTAGTCTCGAATTCCACATAGCCTTTATTCGGCGTCGCACTATAGACGGTCAGATAGTCGAGCGGCCTATAGCCGAATAGTTGGACGCTGCCCGCCGCCGATTGATACAGTGCCTGGTGAAAATCAACTGTTATTTCGTTGCCATTAAACTCCATATTCAGACCTTTGCCAGGATCAATATGTCCTACCAGCTTGGTAGCGAGCGATAGGCTGATACGGGAAAAAATCCAGGACATCATCGGTCTTTCCGGCAGTTTCTTGCTCATTGCCTTGAGCTTGACCACGGAATGATCTTTGTCATGTTCAAACTTTTCTACCTGACAAAGCATCTCGATTTTACCTGATTTTGCTGTTACAGCCGTAATCTTCAGCTGATGGTTCTCCAGGGACTCTATTTTAAGTTCCTTCACACGTTCGCTATCATCAATAGCCTTCGCCAAAGTGTCATTAATTACTTCGTCAGGCACAGCGACTTTACCCTCCTGCAACTCACTGAAGGTCTGCAGATCCCAGGTTTCTTTCACCACGCCAAGTCTGTCCGATAAATCCAGCACGGGGCTTTCGGTACTCCAGCTCTGAATCGTATCTGTTACGGCTGCCGGCAATGTTACTGCAGGCATATCCATTTTGCATCACCTCTTTGTTTTGATTCATCTATTATACGCCTAATCTTCTTTTGTTGCCACAAAGTTTAAAGCCCTCGCAAAATCTGCGAGGGCTTATGTCTTGTCTGGGCAATATTTTTATTTCCTACTATAATATTCGGCAACTTTGGCAAAGGCATTATCGCTGGCAGCAATAGTAGCGGCAATATCAGCGTCACTGTGCGCCGCCGACATAAAGCCAGCCTCAAACTGCGACGGAGCCAGATAAATACCTTGCTCCAGCATCGCATGGAAATAAGTATTAAACGCGCCGATATCCGATTTTTTCGCGCTCTCATAATCATAAACCGGCTCTTCGCTAAAGAAGATGCACATCATGGAACCCAAACTGTGATACTGCAGCGTAAGTCCATGTTTTTCAGCCTGCGCCTTGATGCCAGAACTTAAAACCTGTACTTTGGCGGTGAGTTTCTGATAAAAGTCTTGTTCAGAGCTAATAAGCTTCAGAGTAGTGATACCGGCAGTCATCGCCAGCGGATTGCCGCTCAAGGTACCAGCCTGATAAACAGGACCGGCAGGAGCAATATGTTCCATAATTTCCCTGCGTCCGCCGTAAGCACCTACCGGCAAACCGCCGCCGATTACTTTACCCAGACAGGTCAAATCAGGTTTAATGCCATAAACT
>CAYTOV010000023.1:0-427 GCA_964439485.1 uncultured Acidaminococcales bacterium
CAAATAATATGGTCGACAAAACAATTCAATCACAAATGGGAATCTTCCCTCCTACAGGCGTATGCAAAGAATTAGTGGCTGCTGTTCGGAAAGCATTGGATGCCGAAGGCTTCGACTATGTTAAAATCATCGTTTCCGGTGGTTTTGATGCTGCAAAAATTACTGAATTTGAAAAACTTAAAGTCCCTGTTGATACGTATGCAATCGGCAGCAGCTTTTTTGATGGCAACATTAATTTCACCGCCGACATCGTTTTACGAGATGGAGTTGCTTGTGCCAAAGCTGGCAGAAAATACTTACCAAATAGCAGATTGGAACTTGTTGATTAATATATAAAAGTATATATAAAGACTAAAGGCGCTATCATATGATATATGATAGCGCCTTTAAAAATTTTAACCTCGTTTAAATATTCCAAGCGGCTTTC
>CAYTOV010000023.1:437-15351 GCA_964439485.1 uncultured Acidaminococcales bacterium
AATAACAGATTGGAACTTGTTGATTAATATATAAAAAAATATATAAAAAATAAAGGCGCTATCATATGATAGCGCCTTCAAAATTTTTAACCTCGTTTAAATATTCCAAGCGGCTTTCCTAATGGCCAGAATTGGCGGCCAAAGAAATTGTTCAAGAAGATTGCGCTTGCACCATACAAAGAAAGCAAGGACACAATTAATTCGGAATAAGCTGCCATCGTATGAGCCCAATGACCGCCAAGTCCAAGTGTATCCAACGTAAGACCCAGCAGCAGTACATCAATGAATACCATGTCAGCAAACAAAAATAAATTTGCTTCTGACGCTGCAATAGTTCCTACACATGCAAATAAAAAATACCCGAGAAAAGCAAAGCCTAATGCTTTGGGATCAACACCTGCAGCTAATACTGCGCCAAAGGTACCTGCTTTGATCATCCAGCTCATCGCTACGCCAGACCAGAAGAAACCAAATGCGCCAAAAATTGTTGCGCCAAAGATATTTTTGTGACAAAAATCAAAGTATGAAGCCAATAGTTGGGCGAAAGAACCCATAACCAAAGCCCACGGAATTACCCAGGAAACGCCAGAGACGATACCAAGTTTTTGCGCTGAAGCGACCAGTGTCACAATTGCCAAACCTAACAACCCAAGCGGAGTTGGGTCTGCAACCGCGATTTGAACGTGTTGCGTAGAATTACTTGTACTCATTAACATGCCTCCTTTAAACTATTTAAGCAATTATAACCGTTTAACTTACATATAGAGTTTAAAGATAAATTGCTAAAAAGTCAATTAATTCTTCATATGTTAAAACTTTTTTCGAATTTTTCAGATATATGAGAAAAAGCCCTCTCAGTCAGCCATAATAATTGCAAATTTATCATAAATAATTAATTACACTTCTGAAAGGACTTCTTCAATTTATATGTAGATAATTTCAGTAAAGATATCTTTGTTTTTATCGAGTATGGCTTTACTGCCAACTGCACAATAATAGTTTTCTTGCAGCACATCTTTAACCAGTGGTGCTAAGCTCTTAATATCTTCATTAGTAACGTTAATAACTTCCAGACGTTCTTTTTGACGCATATCATCTGAAATTTCCTTTAATGCCATAATACCTGCTCTTTCAAGCAGCATGGAATTAGTCAAAGGAGTATCCATACCACTTACAGTACCAATAACATATTTTTTTAATTCCCGTTCGCTTACTGAAAAAGATGCCAGATATGCTGGTAAATCACGATATACTTGCAAAGTTTTTTCTAAATTTGGATCTCTATAGGAAGAAAAATACGCAATGCCGTTACGTTCAAATCTGGCATTAGCACCATAAGCACCACCTTGCACACGTATCCTATTCCACAAATAGTCGTAGCGAAGTATTGTCTCCAAGACTTTCATCGCTCCTGTATACTTATAACCAAATTTTCTATAACTGCCTCCGGCTGCCACATACTGGACTTTACCGCTGGTTGCAATTCCTTCATTAATTTGCGTTAAAGAAATCTTTTCAGGTTCTTTTCCAGCGTAGACAGATTTTGGTAATAATGACATGAATGCTTCAGCAGCCATTGATACTTTATTTTTTTCCAATTCTTCACAGGAAAAAGCAAAAAGGCATTTGCTGCTATGAAAAAATACTCCAAGCAACTCCCTGAATTTACTTTGCAGTACAGAATATTCTTCATCGAAATTCGCCACAAGTTTTTTAATGAAATAATAATAACTAAGATAATCTTGTTCGTTGACGCGGGAAGCGAGTGAAAAATAGGAACACAGCCTTGTGCAAGCTATGCTTTGTCCTCTATTAAAGAATTGGCTATCCCAATCCGTATTAATTTCATTAACAATTTCCCAGATACGTTTACGGTTGTCGAAATTACTAGTTAAAGCAATATTCCGTAATATATCAAAAAGTTTATCAATTTTAGCTGTAAGTACTTTCGCCTGCACAGCAAAACAAATTGAATAGTCATCAGCATTATCATGTTTGGAATAAGCTGACAATTGGAAACCAACCCCACCCGTATCCTTGTTAGTAGCGGTTGCCAGCGATTGATAAGTATAATCTTTTGTGTCTACCTTACCAAGCACATCGCTTAATAAATAAGCATATGGCAAAAGTTCATTGCTAATACCAGTAAGATCAAAATACCAATTTAAATATGCTATTTTATTGGTCTGTCCTGATAAATAGAGATATGTTGAATCGCCTTTTTTAGTTCTTTCCGGCAGTATCGGCTCTATTTTATGACGCAAGTCGCTTCTCTCTAATACAGGTATCGACTCCATTGCCGCTGGATCATCCGGAGCACTCTGTTTTTGCTGCAATATTTTTGTTTTTTCTATCAAATCTAAAATTTTTTCTGCACTTAATTCAGTTTTAATCTTTGCTAATTTATTAGTATCATTTAGATGTTCTCTTTGCTCTTTACCTTGTTCTGGTCGAAGTGTAATTAATACTTTGTGCGTATTATCCAGAATATAATTTTCTATAAGCTGTTCATAATATCTTGTATTGATACCATTGCGAAGTTCCTGCAACAAATCTTCAAATCGCAGACAATCAAACGGATTGCCATCATATAGCCAGCTGTCCATGCAGCTTATTCCGTAAATTAAACCCTTAGGATATACACCAAAATCGGCCTCCCTAAGCTTAAATTCCAAAGAGTTTAAAGCTGCTTCCAGCAATTCTTTATCTATGCCATTTATTGTAATATTTTGCAGAGTTTTATAGGTTACACTAATAAATTTATCGCGCATTTCCGGTTCAGAACCAGCAACCTTGATTGACAAAATTGGTTGCAAATAACTACCGGCATATGACCCAGCAATATCTGATCCAATGCCAGCTTCCATAAGTGCTAATTTAAGCGGAGCAGAATTCGACTCTAAGAGCACTGTTTCTAACAGACGCAATGCTGTCCCGGTTTTTACATCAGTAGCTTTGCCTACTACAACATGAAGTTCATGGTAGGTCTTACCTTTTGTATCTTCGGTTTCACCAACTGGATAGGTACCTTCAACATCTTTTGTTCTTGCAAAAGGTTGCTGAATGGATATGGCTGAATTCACTTTTCCATTTTTTGTAAAATTATTTAAATACTCATTGTCAAGAAATTCTAATGTTTTAAGGATATCAAGATCACCATATAAATAAATATATGAATTTTCGGGGCTGTAATATGTTTGATGGAAAGTCAAAAACTGTTCTTGCGTCAGTTCAGGTATTGAATCAGGATGTCCTCCCGATTCAAAACGATATGATGTATCAGGAAACAAGGCACGCATTGATTCGTAATCCAGCAAAGCATCTGCGGAAGAGAATACACCTTTCATTTCATTATAGACTACGCCATTATATTTTAATGGTTCTTTCTCATTATGAATTGAGTAATGCCAGCCTTCTTGCAAAAGAGTATAATCATTTTCATAGATCAGTGGATAAAATACTGCATCAAGATACACGTCCATCAAGTTATGAAAATCTTTATCATTGCGGCTAGCAACTGGATACATGGTCTTGTCCGGGTAGGTCATCGCATTTAGAAACGTATTCATTGAACCTTTAACCAATTCTACAAAAGGTTCCTTCAATCTATACTTACGTGAACCACACAAAACAGAATGCTCCAGAATGTGTGCCACACCTGAATCATCATTAGGAGGAGTTCTAAAACTTATTGAAAAAACCTTATTGTCATCATTATTGCCTATGTATAGAACTTTAGCCCCACTTTTAATATGTTCCAATATGGAGGCATCTGACTTTAGTTCTTCAATAAATGTTTTTTCCTTAACTTTGAACCCTGAATGAATACTATCAATGTCTAACTTCATGTTTACCTCCTCAAAATTTAATAAACAGCCACGTAAACAACAGTACTTACTCGCTATATTTTACCACAATTGCTTAGTTTTATCCTGTTAAATTAGTTTGAAATCCATTAACCATTTATTACGCAAAGTATTGATTAATTTTTAGTATTAACTTAAAATATTATTAGAGCGTCTTAATGAAGTTTATTTGACATAATAGTGACATCATTGAAGGGAGTAATCACATGGAATTATCTCGTTTTACTTTAAGAGTCCATCCCGTCATTCTTAAAAAGCTCAAAATTATTGCTGACACCAATGGCCGTTCAGTTAATAAAGAAATAGAGCAAATTTTAAAATGGATTGTTGATGATTACGAAAACAAATGCGGAAAAATAAAAGTCGATGACTAAAAAGTGGCCTGCATCAAAAAATGATGCAGGCCACTTTTTTTGTTTGTTAATCGAAATATTTAACACCGGAAATGAATATTTTTTGATCTTTGTTACCATTAATGTTTTTCATTAAACCAGGAACATAGCGTTCAGAATGACCCATCTTACCAAAAACACGGCCATCTGGGCTGGTAATACCTTCAATAGCATACAACGAACCATTTGGATTGTATGGCATTTTCATTGTTGGGTCACCATTTTGGTCCACATACTGGGTCGCAATCTGTCCATTTGCAAACAAACGTTTTATTTCTGCTTCCGGAGCGTAAAAACGACCTTCGCCATGTGATACAGCTACAGAATGAATATCGCCAGGCTCAACAAAATTTAACCAAGGTGATTTGTTGGATATAATTTTTGTTTCCACAATTTGTGAAACATGTCGGCCTATTTTATTAAAGGTAAGAGTTGGAGACTCCTGACTCATATCAACTATTTCACCGTAAGGCACTAATCCTAGCTTGATAAGAGCCTGGAAACCATTACAAATACCTAGCATCAAGCCGTCGCGCTGTTGTAATAAAGAATTAACAGCATCCTGAATTCTATTATTACGGAACATGGTGGCAATAAATTTACCGGAACCATCAGGCTCATCACCGGCACTGAATCCACCAGGCAACATCAGAATTTGGCAATTGTTAATCATTTTCACCATAGTATCGATAGAATCATTGATTGCGGCCGCTGATAGGTTTCTTACGACAAATACCTCAGCTATACCACCGGCAGACTCAAAAGCAGCGGCAGTATCATATTCACAGTTTATGCCAGGAAACACAGGAATAAACACGCGCGGCTTGGCAATGGAATAAGGAGCCGTCAACGGTAATGACTCTTTATACAAAGGTTGATTGATTTCAACAACTCTTGCACCAGCGTCGACGATACGTGGAAAAATTGTTTCTAACGGTTTCAAATAAGCGCTTGTGATATTATCCAAGGTAATTTCTGTTTCATTCAGTGAAATAAGCTTTGAAGTCGTCAAATGACCAAGATTAATGTATTCAATATCAGCAAATAGGTCTTCTGGTGAAATCCCATCAGCTAATTCCAGGACGAAGCCCCCTGGCTGTAAAGTGAATAAACTATCAATATCATTAAAAGGTTTAATAAATTCAAAACCGAGGTCGTTGCCTAAGCACATAACAGATACCGCAGCAGCAATGCCGCCCTCTTTTATTACGCCTACAGAGGCAACTTTATTTGATATGGTAGCCTTATGAAGAGCTCTGAGATTTTTACGCAAAATCTCAAAATCGATAACTTCATGTTTATCACGTGGAGCAGCAATAAAGATAACATTATTACCTGCTGCTTTAAATTCTGTTGAAACTGCATTTTCACCGTCAATAACGGAAACAGCAAAAGAAACCAATGTTGGTGGCACTGTCTTATCCATGAATGTGCCTGACATACTGTCTTTACCGCCAATTGCTGCAATTCCCAGAGCATCTTGGACCATAAAAGCACCTAACAGCGCACTAAAAGGCTGGCCCCAGGTTTCCACGTTATTCAGTTTTGGGAAATATTCCTGTAATGTAAGATGAATTTTATCAGGATCAGCACCTAAGGCAACAGCACGACATACTGATTCGACAACTGCGTACATTGCTCCATGGAACGGACTCCAGCAAGCAACTTCCGGATTATAACCGCAGGCCATAACAGATGCGGCAGTGGTCACACCATTAAGAGCCGGAATACGTGCAACCATACCTTCAGTCGGCGTTAATTGATTTTTGCCGCCAAAAGGCATTAATACAGTTCCTCTGCCAATAGTGCTGTCGAATCTCTCAGAAAGTCCCTTTTGACTGCAAACATTCAGCCTGGACAAGTTTGCCAACCATGACTGTTCCAGATTATTTTCAACAACGCAGGATGGTACTTTATTAAAGATGCTGGTCTCAGTAAGCTCTTTTACACAAACATCAGTTTTTTGCGCAACACCATTTGTATTAAGAAAAGCTCTGGACAAATCAACAATTCTTTCACCGCGCCAATACATAACAAGACGTGGATTGGAAGAAACTTCTGCTACAACAGTGGCTTCCAGATTTTCTTTGTCCGCAAAACCAATAAATGACTCCCAATCCTTTGCTTCAATAACTAACGCCATACGTTCCTGGGATTCAGATATAGCAAGCTCTGTGCCATCAAGACCCTCATATTTCTTAGGCACTTTGTCCAGGTTAATTACCAAGCCATCGGTAAGTTCTCCACAAGCAACAGAAACACCGCCTGCTCCGAAGTCATTGCAGCGTTTTATCAATTTAGCAACTTCAGGATTACGGAAAAGACGTTGGATTTTTCTTTCTGTAGGTGGATTGCCTTTTTGGACTTCTGCACCGCAGGAAAGTAATGATTCAATAGTATGTTCTTTTGACGAGCCTGTTGCGCCACCACAGCCATCCCTGCCAGTACGTCCGCCCAATAAGATAATCAAATCACCTTCACCAGGTGTTTCTCTACGCACATTTTCACGTGGTACAGCTCCAATTACTGCGCCCAGTTCCATACGTTTTGCAACGAAATTATCATGATAATATTCTTGAACATGTCCCGTAGCAAGACCAATCTGGTTGCCATATGAGCTATAGCCGCTGGCGGCACCAATGGTAATTTTTCGTTGCGGCAGCTTTCCTGGTAATGTATCTTCAATTGGAGTCCGTGGATCAGCAGCACCGGTTACACGCATTGCCTGATACACATATGCTCTTCCTGATAACGGATCGCGAATTGCTCCACCAAGGCAAGTAGCCGCACCACCAAAAGGTTCAATCTCTGTGGGATGATTATGTGTTTCATTTTTAAACATAACAAGCCACTCTTCATTTTTACCGTCAATCTCAATATGAACTACGATGCTGCAAGCATTAATTTCATCAGAAACATCCAGGTCTGCAAGCTTGCCTTCACTGCGCAGTTTTTTCATGCCGACAACTGCAATATCCATCAAGGTAACAGGACGTTCTGTTTTATTACCATATATTTGATCTCTTACTTCCATGTAACGATCATATGCTGTTTGAATAGGTTGATTATAGACACCAGGTGCAATTTCAACATCCTCAATTTCTGTCATAAATGTTGTATGACGGCAATGGTCGGACCAATAAGTATCAAGCACCTTTATTTCAGTTATTGTTGGAGGACGATTTTCTTCCTGAAAATATTTTTGACAAAATAACAAATCTTCCAAATCCATAGCTAATCCATTATCAATTCGGAATGAATCCATCTCAGCACGCGTAAAACTATTAAAATTCATCAATACAGCGACTCTGGCCGGCTCCTCGCAAGTAGTTTGCAGAGTAGTCGGTTTTTCCAAGGAGGCTTCTCTCGCTTCAATAGGATTAATGCAATATTTTTTAATGCGCTCCATATCGGCATCAGATAATTCACCCTCAAAGATGTAAACTTTTGCGTTTGATACCATAGGTTTTTCTTTTTGAGTAATCAGCTGAACGCATTGTTCCGCAAAATCTTCCCTTTGATCATACTGTCCAGGCAACAATTCAACGACAAAACACTTTACATTTTTGTCTAAAACAAGTTCTTCTTCGAAAAGCATATCTACTGGTGGCTCTGATAAAACATGTCGGCTTGCTTCCAAAAATTCTTCATCTGTAAGACCAAGAACATCATAACGATTGAGAATACGCATGCTTCTAATATTGATGAGTCCAAGATTCTGTTTTAAATCCGCAAGCAATTCCTGCGCTTCTATCGCAAATTCAGGCCTCTTTTCCACAAATATTCTCTTAATTTTGTTGCTCATATTCATCCTCCAAACTAATAATACTCATTAATATAATTATTGCACTTTGGCAAAACATCTGACAATAAAAGCCCTGCATCCTCTGAATGAACCGCAATAGTACCCTCTGCCGCTAATTCTGACAGACTGAACTGCCCGAAATAAAGCTGCGTAAAAGCACTTATATCCATTTCAATATCAGGTAAGTTGAATGTATCCTCAATTTTTATAGCTTTATTGCCAATATTCAAGTTTAACAGTATATTGTTCGATTTAATCAAATCGTCAGTGATCAGTATGGTAATACTTCCTTCCTTATGTACATTATTGAGAGGCAGCAATTCTAATGCTTTTCTAGCATCAATAATTCTTGCCATCATAAAAGGAAAGACGCTACCACAATGCGACTGATCCTGAAAATGCAAATATGTCAGGTCATCGGCTTCTGCCAGCCATTCAAGTTTATCACATTGCGCCACATGTTGTCTTGCATATCGCAAAAAACATTTTTTTACATCTGCATCAATATGAACCATTTCGACAATTTTAAATACCTTGTCTGCTCGTTGATATAACATATAACCAACAGGCATATCTCCTCTATAAGCAATTGCTGCCTCTCCGCTTTCATTTATGAAGACAGCCCAAAAATTACTCCATTCACGTTCAGACCTTACGACAAAACCATTATATTTTTGCATGAAGCTTTCATATAAATTACTGAATTCAGTAAAGTCATTAATGTTTTTTACTCGTTCCAGCTCAATGCTATCATCAACTTCACCAAGCGACAGCGTGCGTAATGGTAATTCATAGCGATGTTTGGAATAAACAAAGGCAAATTGGTAAGGCAGGTAAACGCCGGCATATTCTGGCATCAAAATTACAAAAAACCTTCCTTGAGCTTTTAAAATGGCAAACGCCATCTCAAACAATTCTTTCGTAGCACGCCGTCCACGTGCAGCCGGATCTGTTGCTACTCCTACCAAATATGAGGTTACTGCTTCCATCCCGCGTAATTTTAATGTGTAGGGATTGAAATGAACCATTGTTGACAAAACTCCATGCTTATTAAAACCACCAAGAACGGCATTTTGTTTTAAACAGTATTCTTTGAAATACCATTTAAAAAAATATGAATCCTTTTTTTCAAAACAGTAATCCCACAAAGATTCAACTTGTGCTATGTTTTTTTCACTGATTAAATGAAAGTCCATATTATCCTCCATCAATCACTAATAACAGCAGTATATTTTTTAACCATGAACTCCGGCTGATAGGATTCTTTAGCTTTACGTAATCCTTCCAAGCCCATATCTTCTTCTCTGTTGATATATGTCACATCATTCCATACTTTTGCACAAAAATCCTGATTGATAACGGTATAAAGGCCTCTGATCTCAGGATTGGCTTTCTCGAAATGAATTACAGCCATATCCTTGTTATATTTTTCACCAATTGTAAAAGCCTGAACTGCACCATTAATTCGTATTAACGCTCCTCTGATATTCAAAATATCAAAATTTTTCAAGGCTTCTTCCAAAGCACATAGTTCACAACGCAAACCTTCTGCATTTTGCCCTTTCATTTCACACCACAAATCAGCAAAGGCAATGCAGTCAGCAATATCATCTTTTGAAATTACTGAAAAAACATAATCAGGATTTTCTTTTCTGAAAGCGTTTGCATGATTTTTCTTGCCGTGATATTTACGCCCAGCTAAATTTGCTAAGTTATCCCTAAGATAAACATAATCCCAATTGTCTCGGTCATCGATAAATTTCGTTGTTTCAGGTAAAAAAGATTTCAACAGCGGTACCATTTCCTCATAAATACCACGCATCTCAAAAGGTTTTCCTGCAAATGCTTCTTTTAATTCTTCTATTACTACTGGTAAATCTTCTTCGGCGCCCCCAAAAGGTTGCAAAACAAATGTTATATCATCACGTGTTACCTTAATAATAAGGAACTCGTGTGAAATGGCCCAACAAATTTTGTAACATCTACGCCAAACAAACAAATTGGTAAACGTACATTCAGATCCTTGATAATATTTCGTAGAAAAATATTTCTCAATGATATCTTTATCGCCTAATTCAATGTTCTTAAAGTCTAAAATATTAAATCACTCCCTAATATAAGCCTTACGTCTATCATTATAACAAAAATTGCAGATAAAAGACACAAAACACAAAAAA
This sequence comes from uncultured Acidaminococcales bacterium, assembly GCA_964439485.1. GTDB lineage: Bacteria > Bacillota > Negativicutes > Acidaminococcales > Acidaminococcaceae > RZYP01. Next base: position 10,678 of record CAYTOV010000023.1, read on the forward strand.
ACCAGCTACATATGTAGCTGGTTTATAATACATATTATTGTTCTTTAAGTTTGTTGAAGCAATCGCGGCAATATACCGGTCTGTCCATTGATGGACGGAATGGAACTTCTGTTTGGCAACCGCATTCTGCACAAGTTGCGGAATACATTTGACGCGGTGCACGTTCACCACTGCCCATGCGTTGTTTACGAGCTTGACGGCATGTAGGACAACGGCCAGGTTCATTTGTGAATCCTTTTTCTTCATAAAATTCTTGTTCAGAAGCTGAGAAAACGAATTCTGCGCCACATTCGCGGCAAGTTAAAGTTTTGTCTTCCTTCATTACTATCACTCCTTCTTATCTATACCCCATGCGGACTCATAGATATGTTCCTAAGCTTCCCCAAGAAGTTGGGAAGAAGTGTGGAATCCTATCGAACCTGGTGAGATATCAACTAATTGCAGTATATATTATTGGAAGATAAAAGTCAACACCGCACGCACAGCATTTTTATACAGAAAAGTTTTTAGCTAAAAATGTATCAATTATTGTTTTTATTTTAGAAAATTCGTATCATTAATATTTTTTATCCAACAACGGTTTTCTAACTGCAAGATGCAGCTAATTCCTCCATTATCAATACTAATTTTCCACATCTCATTTAAATCAAGATTCATTACCGCACATAATATCGTTCTTACTGTACCACCATGTGAAACAATGAAGATATCACTTTCATCATCGTATTCCTGCACTATTTCCTTAAAAGCCTCCCAGGCACGATTTTGCACCTCACTAAAGCTTTCACCACCGCTAATTTTGACTGCAGCAGGTTTTTTGAAGAATGTTTCGATGTCTTTAGGCCACTTAGCTTTTATTTCGTCATACGTTAAACCTTCCCATTCGCCAAAACTAATCTCTTTTAAAGCTGGGATTTTGACAATCTCAGAATTATGAATTTCTGCTGTCGGTCTTGCTGTTTCCACAGTACGAATTAAATCACTGGTATAAATTTTTGGCAAATTATGATTTGTAAAATAATCAACTATTTTTTTTGCTTGCAAAAGACCTTTAGAATTCAAGTGATTATCAATATGACCTTGGAAAGTTAAACTATTATTGGCATCTGTTTGCCCATGTCTTGCTAGATAGATTTTTTTCATTTTCCTAAACCCCAGCTAATTATTTTTTTAATATAGAAAATTCTTCTACTTCTGTATGTACCCCGGCCTGCGCAAATGTTTCCATTTCTTTATACGCCTTGACTCCAGCATCAAACAAAGTGAAGGCCAATGCGGTCCCTTCGCCCTGACCCTGAGAAATTTGTAAACGCAATACTGCGGCTAAGCCTAATTCCTTAATTAAGTCCTCCTGGCCTTCCTCGGTTGTTATATTACTTGCTATGCAATATTCCAAAGCCAAGGGTGCGATTTTTGCGGCTAAAAACGCCGCTACAACTGATGCTAAACCATCAAGCATAACTGGAGTCCGCAAAAACGCAGAGGTTAAAATTGCGCCAACTGCTGCAGCGAGCCTGACATCGCCAAAGTGCTGCAAAATAATATATGGATCTTGATTCTTTATGTCATTCCATTCAATCGGTAATGTATACCTGCCAGGTACTGCAACAGAAAGTAATTGGTAGCAATTGCTCCTAATATTTTTTTCTGTAGTATCGACACCAGTAAGTAATGCATCAATCATACTTGCTGCTAACGAGTCCTTCTCCAGGCAGATCAATTCAGTAATAAGCACTTCACTTTTAGCCTGCTTAGCCAAAAAGTTTAAAGGCTCCTTACTCGCATACAATTTTTCTAAAAAAGACCTGTCTTGCTCAGATGCCCAAAGGCTAATAACCTTTTTAGGATAGGTAAGTTTAGCAGGGTCAGTTTCTCCGGTTGCACCTATGTAGAGACAAACCATATCTTCGAGCTTTGCTAAAGACCCTTTTGGCTTAATCAAATTATCGAAGTGATACCTTGCTTCACTAATCGCCACTCTATTTAAAGGTTTTATATTTGAAACTAGTTCCAAAATATCAATCATTTAATAACCACCTAATCTCATAAATATAATAAGCAAGAGAAATATCACGTTGCCGATTTCTGTTAAAGCGCCATAGGTATCGCCTGTCAGACCGCCTAACAACTTTACAAAGTAATTGGCTACCATCAATAATATCAACAGACAAAGGCCGGCAACAGTCAAAACAGCGAATCCACCTGCAGCATATATAAGTATCATCCCTAAAAAAAAAGCAATATAAGTATAATATGGTTTAGCGTACATTCTAAATAAATTGCCGATACCTTCCTTGCGTGCATACGGGAAATTGACAATAAATAAAACCATGAAGGTTCTTGTTGCTACTGACATTGCGATGATGATAAAGGAAAGTTCCGCAGGAGGCATTTCAAGGTAAACAGAAATCTTTAACATTATTAATACAATAACTGCCAGCACAGCATTAGAACCAACGCAGCTGTCCTTCATTATCTCCAGCATACGTTCCCTGTCGCGTGCAGAGAATACACCATCAGCTGTATCCATAAACCCATCATACATAAGTCCGCCAGTTATTATTATCTCTGCCAGAATTAGCAACGAGGCACGCAAAAAGTCGGAAATACTTGTTTGTATTAAAACTGTATTAACTAAGGCTAAAAAGCCACCAATAATAAGACCAACTAATGGAAAATAAGGTACACTTCTCGAAAAGTCTTCCTTGGTCCAAGTATCGCGCTTAGTAAATCTTATTCTGGTCAGAAATTCCAAGCAAGTTATAAAATCTCTCATCAAAAGTTCCCACATTTCATCCGTTATTGTTTATTCATTTCTTTATATAAGCCCAGCGCCGTCTGCAAAACTACAATCGCAAGTGAAGCTCCGGTTCCTTCACCTAGACGCATACCAGCGTCAACAATTGGATGTAAATTTAATATAGACAACATTTTTTTATGCGCAATTTCTTCCGACAAATGCGAACAAAGCATATATTCTGAGCATTCCGGGTATAGTTTCCAAGCTATTAATGCTGCTGCCGTAGCATTAACGCCATCGATCATAGTTGGCACCCTTCTTCTGGCTCCGCCGATAATCATACCAGCAAGCCCTGCGTGGTCATAACCACCCAGTTTACATAAAACATCAAGAGCATCGTCTGCAATTGGTGAATTGACAGCTAAGCCCTCAGCTACAACTCGTCGCTTTATCTGCATTCGTTCGTCATTGATACCGGTACCCCTACCCACAGTTAATTCTGGTTCAAGATTCAGCATAGCAGAAGCAATGGCAGCAGTGGATGTAGTATTTCCAATTCCCATCTCTGCTGTAACCAAGAGATTATATCCCTTATCAATGCACTCATCAGCTACTTTTATACCCACTTGAATGGCTTTAATAGCCTGATTTTTCGTCATTGCAGGGCCTTTGGTAAAATCTTCGGTGCCCCAAGCTACCTTTTCATTACGAACACCCTTCAAGTTGGTTAAATCTGCATTTACACCTACGTCTACAACAAATAAATCAGTATTTGCATGTCTTGCCATGACATTGGCTCCTGCAGTTCCTCTCATATATCCATTAATCATTTGAATGGTGACCTCTGGTGGATAAGCGCTTACACCATATTTGGCAATACCATGGTCCCCACACATCAAAAGCATAGCCGGCTTCAATTCGTCAGGTAATTCATTGCCAAGCATGGATCCGTATTTTGCAACCATTTTTTCAATATTACCTAAACTATTCTGAGGCTTATCCATAAGATCCCACTTATGGTAAATATCATTTTTAATGTCCGTAGACGTCGGCTCTATTTTCATTTCATCTAAAAGTTCAATCATACTATTCTCCCAGGGTTGGATTATTCTCAAATTTAAATGCTAACTTCTTAATATCAACCGCTTGTCCTGCCATCACATAAAAAACAAAGTCAGCCTCAAAACCTACTTGTTGATTCAGCCATCCTGCAACATCTCTGTATTCACGTGCCATCTGGTTATCAGGTACAATTCCACAGCCTACATCATTCGACACAAACACAACTGTCTTGTTTGTCTTTTTTGCGGCCTGTAATAATTTGTCTACTTCATTTCTTACATATAAACATTTCTCTTCAAAAGTGTCCGGTGCATTTTTGCCATACATGAGATTAGACAAATACAGTGTAAGGCAGTCAAACAAAATGCAATCAGCAGCTTCACCAGCTTGAGCAACTGTATTATCAGCGTTATAAGGTGCTTCAAAATTAACCCAGCGCTTACCGTTACGACGTAGCTGATGCTGCTTAACTCTTTCTGCCATTTCTTCATCAAGGATTTCTGCCGTAGCAATATAAGCACATTTAGAGCCGTAATTCAAAACATATTTTTCGGCAAAGCTGCTTTTCCCGCTACGAGCACCACCAATTACCAAAACTAATTTTCCAGCCAATTTTATAACCTCCAAATAAAAAATCCTCTACTGAGAGAGGACAAGAAAATATAGCTATGCACGAAAGCTATTCTATATTGCCACGTCCCTATCTCCCGTAGGTAAAATGGTTTTTTACAGGCAGGTCTCCTGGCTTTGGATCCTAGCATACACGCGCCTTCCCAGTTGCCCAGTGGCATTTTGCGTTTAGCTCCCCATTACAGTAGCGGGACTGCGCCGGAATTTCACCGGTCTTCCCTTTTAAGTGATGAACGCATTCA
>CAYTOV010000024.1:0-3331 GCA_964439485.1 uncultured Acidaminococcales bacterium
AATTTTTGCCCACGAGGCAGTTTCTATGATCATATATTAGCAAAGTTTTCACCGCAAAAGACGATACCGGCTTTTTTCCGAACTAAGAGTTTCAGGATTTTTGTTTTACTGCTGATCATGACTGCTTTTAGTCTGCAGATGTATTTTGCCTGGGGCGACTTAGGAGCTATGGGGTTCGTTTTTCTCCGCGTGATTTTGCTGACAACCTTATTGGGAGTCGTGCTGGGACTTTTTTACCATCAGCGGACATGGTGTACTTTTTGCCCGATGGGTAGCCTGGCAAGTTGGATTGCTGAAAAAAGAAAACCGCTGCCTTTAATGGTAAGTGAATCGTGCGTAAACTGTAAGCTATGTACTAGAGTTTGTCCAATGCAGCTGGCACCCTATACAGCTAAAGGGAGTGAAAGCGGGTTCGATGATGCTGATTGTTTGAAGTGTGGCAGATGCGTGATAAGTTGTCCTAAGATGGCTTTGTCTTTCGATAAATAATATAGTATAGGAAATGAAAAAAAGACCGGGACGCCAAAAGGCCACCCGGCTTTTCCTTTGTATGCGGACAAATTATATAGTAAGTATTATTGTATGGTAATAAAACCTTCGAATTGTTTCAACCTTGAAACAAATATACATGAATACATAAAAAAGTGTTAAAAAAACCTATTGACAGAAAATTGCCATTCAATTATATTAATAGTATATTCTTTAATGGAATATTGTATGCTAAATATTCGTGGAACCCAAGGAAAAAAATCTTAATTAAAAAGAAAAAGAGAATGGCAAAAATGAGGGGGAGAATCATGGAAAAATTAGGAAAGGCAGTAGGAGATATTGTTTCTGAGCTTGGCCCTGAAAAGGGATCGTTACTTGCCATTCTGCTGGCAGTTCAGGATGCGAGTCCGGAGAGCTATGTCAGTGAGGCAGCCGTTAATGAGATTGCCAGATTGCTCAATACTTCCCGCAGCATGGTTTATTCTACGGCATCGTTTTACAGCGAAATATCGTTGATGCCAAGAGGACGCCACATTGTTCGCCTTTGTATCAACGCACCGTGTGAAGATGCTGGCAAGGAAGAAATCCGGAAAGCTTTGGAAAAAGAGCTGGGAATAAAACTTGGAGAAACTACATCTGATAAAATGTTCTCACTTGAAGGCGTAAGCTGCCTGGGTGCCTGTAACATGTCGCCGGCGATTAAAGTTGATGACAAGGTTTATGGTGATTTAACTCCTGCCGGAGCAGTGAGAGTTATGCGTGAGTTGAAGGAGGCTGCAAAAAATGAGCACATTTCGTGAATTAGACAGCTATGATAGAGTGTTTAATTTTGGCAATTATGACAGCAGCGTTTCCCTCAGCGAATACCAGCAAAATGGTGGCTATGAGGCTTTGCGCATGGCAATTGGCAATCCTAAACAGGCACTTGAAGAAATTTGCCGCGCCGGACTTCGCGGCCGTGGTGGTGCTGCTTTCCCTGCTGGTTTAAAACTAAAAATGATGCAGGGAAATAGTGAAAAACAGCGTTATATAGTTTGTAATGCCGATGAAGGTGAGCCAGGTACTTTTAAGGATCGCTTCATCATGAATCACATACCATTCCAATTATTGGAAGGTCTTACTATTGCTGGTATCTTGGCTGGTGCAGAGAATGGCTTTGTTTATATCAGACATGAATATCCAGTATCGCAGGAAACAATCAAGAAAAGTATTGCTGAAGCTGAAGCAGCAGGTCTTTTAGGTGACAACATACTGGGCAGTGAGTTTTCCCTGCACCTCAAAATATTCAGCGGTGCCGGCAGCTATCTGTGCGGTGAAGAAACTGCGCTTTTGTCTTCAATAGAAGGTAAAAAAGGCCGCCCACGCGTAAAACCGCCTTTCCCGATTGAAAGTGGTTTGTGGGGCAAACCAACCTTGATTAATAATGTTGAAACGCTTGCTAACATTCCATCTATTATTGCTAAAGGCTCAGATTGGTACAGAAGCCTGGGTACCGAAGACAGTCCTGGTACTAAATTGATATCGCTTTCCGGTGATGTCAAAAGAAGAGGCTTGTATGAAGTGCCTTTTGGTACTACCTTCCGTGAGATAATCGAAAATTATGGCGGCGGCATGAAAGAAGTATTTACTTTGAAAGCCGTCAATATCGGTGGTTCCTCCGGCGTTGTTGTCCCACCTGAAGAGCTTGACTGCCCCATGGAATACGGCAAATGTGCGGAACGTGGTATCACGATAGGTTCGGGTGCTGTTTATGTCATGGATGAGCAACGTTCTATTTTGGGCAACGTGCACAACCGTGTACATTTCTTCCTGCATGAAAGCTGCGGTAAATGTACGCCATGTCGTGAAGGGCTGCGCCAGGTCAATAGGATTATTGACAGAGTTATTGAGGGAGAAGCCAGCTTGAAGGATATAGACAATCTGGAGCGTTTCACACGCTGCATGCAGGAAGCTTCCTTCTGTGGGTTAGGACAAGCGGCAGGCAATAGCCTGATTTCTTCCCTGAAATATTTCCGTAAGGAATATGAAAATAGCTGCGTAGATTGTGTGGAAAAGACTGCTGAAAGGGGTGAATTGTGTTGAGAAGCATTGACATCAATATAAATGGTGAAGTCCTTAGTGTTCCTGATAATATTACTATTCTCGAAGCTGCCAAAATGCATGGCATCAAAATACCAACACTTTGTCATTTCCCTGACCAGAGAGTAAAAGCAAATTGCAGAGTATGCGTGGTTGAAGTTGAAGGCAACCGCAACCTTGTTGCTTCTTGTTCGACACCTGTACGCGAAGGTATGAAAGTCAGAACAAATTCTGCGCGCGTAAGGGAAACAGTGCAGACAATTCTCGAACTGATTTTTGCGAATCATCCGCAAGAATGTCTGACCTGCATACGTAATGCTAACTGTGAATTAAGGCAATTAGCAGCGGAACATGGTATCAGAGAAATCAAGGCCGATATGTCGACACCTCTGCTCCCGCTTGATAATTCTACGCCTTCCATAGTGCGTGACCCCAACAAATGTATTAAATGCGGCCGCTGTGCCGAGGTTTGTCATCATGTCCAGACAACGGGCATACTTTACAGTCACTATCGTGGTATTAATGGCTCGATTACGCCTGAGTATGGCAAAACACTTGCAGAAGTTGCCTGTGTTCTTTGCGGTCAGTGCATCGCTGTCTGCCCTGTTGGCGCTATTCATGAAAAAGATGATACTGCTGCTGTCTGGGCTGCCTTGGAAAATCCAGAGAAACATGTTGTTGTACAAGTTGCACCATCTGTAAGAGTTTCCATAGCTGAAGAAATGGGACAGGCTCCGGGAACAATTGCCACCGGCAAACTTGT
>CAYTOV010000024.1:3431-13121 GCA_964439485.1 uncultured Acidaminococcales bacterium
CCTAAGGATATTGTCGTAGTATCTATCATGCCTTGTACTGCTAAAAAGTACGAGTGCACCAGACCAGAGATGAAGTCAAGCGGTTATCAGGATGTTGATTATGTACTGACGACGCGTGAATTTGGGCGTATGCTTCGTCAATCGGGCATCGATTTCGCTGCTTTGGCAGATAGTTCTTTTGATAATCCTTTGGGCATGTCAACCGGAGCTGGAGCAATTTTTGGCGCAACCGGCGGTGTTATGGAAGCGGCTTTGCGTACAGTTTACGAAGTTGTTACCGGTAAAGAACTGGCAAAATTGGAGTTTGAGTCGGTACGTGGCTTAGAGGGTGTCAAGGAGGCTACTGTGGACTTAGATGGTTTGCCGGTCAAAGTCGCAGTGGCTCACGGCCTTGGCAATGCCAGAAAAGTAATGGATAAGATAAAAGCAGGCGAAGCTGACTATGCCTTTGTAGAAGTAATGTGCTGCCCTGGCGGCTGTATTGGCGGCGGCGGGCAGCCTTATATCACCAAAAAGGAAACCCGCATGGCACGAATTAAGGCCATCTACGAAGTGGATGCCGACATGCCATTGCGCAAGTCACATGCCAACCCTGCTGTTCAGCAACTCTATACAGATTTCCTTAAAGAACCGCTGGGAGAAAAATCACATCATCTGTTACATACGCATTACCAAAAAAGAGGTCTATAATAAGTAAAATAAAACAGGGTCCAAGAGATTAATCTCTTGAACCCTGTTTTTTATTTTTCCAAATGGAAAGGTATTGTGGAAACGATGACATTTTCACTCATAATCAATCGCTGCCTCAAAATAAGACCAGTCTGGTCATGAAGAAGTCGGTGCCAGATTTTTTTCGTTTCAAACTCCGGAATCAAGACGGTAACATAATGACCTTTACCTCTTTCTCGAGAGAATTTATCAATGAATTCAATCAGGGGCTGGGTAATCAGGCGGTAAGGTGAATACACTGTTACTAATTCTACGCCAGGATTCCAGTTATTCCATTTCGTACGGACACGATTTGCTGAAGCTTCATCTGTAGCAATATGGACTGCAATTACTTGATCACTGATTGATTTGGCATACTGCAAAGTATGCGCAACAACGCTGGTAGGACTGGAAATTGGTACTATTACGATGTTTTTTCTGGTTGAGATTTCCGTTTTGTGAACGGGATTAAATAATTCTTCCGGCAGATGCAGCTGATCAGCCATATCATTGTAATGCTCTTTTATCTTTTTAAAAATAAAAATCATGATAGGGATAAAGACGAGAACAACCCAGGCACCATAAAAGAATTTGCTGATGCCGATAATCAGAACAACGATGCCTGTAGCAACAGCACCAAGACCGTTAATAACAGCGCGCACCCGCCAATAGGCACCACGAACTTTATTCCAATGCACAACCATGCCTATCTGAGCGATAGTGAAGGAGAGAAAAACACCGATGGCATAAAGAGAAATCAGATTTTCGGTTTTGCCTTCATAAATATAAATCAAGAGACCGGCACCAATGCTTAAAAGGATAATGCCATTGGAAAAGCTTAAGCGGTCACCGCGAAATCCAAGATAACGTGGCATGTAACCGTCACGAGCCAGAATAGAAAGTAATGGCGGCAAACCATTAAAAGATGTATTGGCAGCTAGGTACAAAATCAACATGGTGGTTATCTGTATGTAGTAATAAAACCAGTTGGTGCCAAAAGTGAGTTCGGCAATTTTAGACAAAGCCGTAATATTCTCCATCGGCAAAATATGGAAATGCATGATTAAGAAAGAAATGCCGATAAACATGAAGCCTAAGAGTCCGGACATATAGTAGGTTGTCTTTGTCGCGTTTTCTACTTCCGGTTTTTTGAACATTGGAACGCCATTGGAAATGGCCTCAATACCTGTCATTGAGCTACAGCCATTGGCGAAGGCTCTTAAAATGAGTAAGGTCATTCCCCAGTTGAATTGTTTTTCTAACGACTCTGGCGGCAAAGCGGGGGCCTGTTGTGTAAAAGCATGATAGACACCGGTAAATATTAAGGCCAGAATGCCAAGGACAAAAGCATAGGTCGGTATGACGAAAACTGTTGACGATTCACGGACACCGCGCAGATTAATCAACATTAAGACAAAGAATAAGATAAATAAATCGAGGTTGACTTCATAAGGCAATAAGTTTGGAAAAGCTGAGACAAGTGCAGAAGTTCCTGCACAAATACTTACAGCAACAGTCAACGTGTAATCTGCAAAAAGGGAAGCTGCGGCAACCAAGGCAGGTGCTTCACCAAGGTTATGTATTGCTACAGAGTAAGAGCCGCCTCCGCCAGGATTAGCTTTGCTGATTTGCACATAAGAAACGGTGACAACCGCTAACAGCAAAAGAATTGCAATTGCTACATTGCTGAGGTAGCCATAAGCCAGTAGGCCTGGAACTGCAAGAATCAGCATTATTTGTTCAGGACCATAAGCTACTGACGACAGAGCGTCGGAAGAAAAGATGGCAAGAGCCTGCCAGTTAGACATTCTTTCGTTTGATGTTTCGCGGTTATCCAGCGGTCTGCCGATCAGCAGACGCTTCAAAAATTGGAACATAATAATATTTTGCCTCCGGTTATATACTGTATATTTTGAAAAAAGGTACAAAAAAAGACCAATGGGCGGCCTTAACCCCTCTCATTTTGGCCGGCGAAGTTAGCTGACGGGTAGGATGTACAAGAGAAAGCATCCTTCCTACGAAAGTAGGACTAACCCCAAAAACATGGTTCCTCCGCTTCTTAACTTTAAGAATTTGACCGTTACCGATATATTATATAACTTTGGCGATATTAAGAAAAGAGAGTTTTGAAAAAATGTAACAAAAAGAACAAATAAAAGCAGAAACGCACCGCCAAAATGTTTGAATACTCGTATGAGCTAAAAATTTCTGGCGGTGCGTTGGTTGAAAAAAACTATTTTATTACAAAAACAGGGCAGGGAGAATGTTTGACAACTGCTGTGCTTACGCTGCCAAGCAAAAATGCTCCGGCTGTTCCCAAACCACGGTTACCAATAACGATGGAATCCGCATCTATTTCTTTAGCCATGTCAATTATTCTTTTGGCCGGGTCCTTATCAATGGCTTTTTCAAAAGCTATATTTTTATAATTGGCTTTTTCTGCTACTTTTTGAGCAATAGCAAGAGCTGCTGCACCGGCTTTTTTCTTTTCCTCTGGTGTTTGTTCGCCGGTTGGTATTTTCACTGTCTTGGGGTCGACAGGTGCTGATAAGTCATAAGGATCATTTACATGGGTAACAACAATTTCACTGTCAAAAGCTTTGCCTAATTGCATTGCATACTCTAAGGCTTGAAAAGAGATATAGGATCCATCAATCGGTACAAGAATCTTTTTTAGCATAATTACCGCCTCCCATTAATGATTGCATTGTGTAATTCGACGATTAATAAAATATATCCTGCCAAAACAGCAGCTTATAGCAAGCATTATATTATCCGCCCATCATTATCTGGTGTATTTCTACGCCAAAACGTTTGACAAAGGTTTGCTTAGCCTGATGATAAGCTTCGCTAACGCCCTTCTGTGTTGTGCGGTCAACGTATAGTTTTGCCAGTTCTTCAGCAATAACATCCAAAAAAAGTTCTGCGAGGAGGAGGCGTGCGCCATCTCTGAAATGCCCTTGACCGTCCACATAAAGACGCACAGTAGGGGCTTCAGTATTAATGAGAATAAGCCGCTCATCAGCTTGATAAACTGCCCTGTCAATATCGTTGTCCAAATTGCGTAGTTCATAGCCAATAAATAGGGCGGTGGCATTATCCTTGTCCCATTTTGCCGGCGGTTTACCGGAGGGTTGCCCAAAGCCTTTGCCGGTATCTTCGGCGGCAATTACTATTTCACACGTTGCGGCATAAGGACCTGTAGCTATGATTATTTTCCCTGTCGTACCAATTTCTGTACCTATTACATTGAATTCAATACGGCCATCGGCTGGAAGTTCACTGGCTGTAATTTCAGATGGTGTAGGTTCTACTTGGATAGAAGGTGGCAGTTCATAGCTAAAAACTATTATGTCTTGCGCAATCAACTGATTTTTGTCAATGAAAGCAGTAACGCGGAAACGGTGATTCAGCTGACGATAATAGAATGGTGTAGTAAAACGCAGGATAGCCGTATGGCCGGTATTAAAAGGACCGTACTTGCCAGAGCCGGCACCGGGAGGCAATATTATGCCCAGTTCATCGGTGGCGATCGTGTTCATCTTCTGCAAGATTTTTTCGATCAAAATATTGGTCCGTCTGGAAGTGGATGCATGATCAATGTGACTAAGCCTGAACCTTTCTTGCTGCACTAACGGTTCTATGGTGTCACTGACAGCTTTGGCAAAGGCTTCGACAAAAGGCTCCTTAAGATTCAGACCATCGCGCTCATCACTGATTATTGGACGACCCTGAGCAAGCATCTCTGCGAGGCCAGGACAGGAAACTTTGCCAAAAAGATACTCTGTACCCAATTGGTTTTCATAACGGAAGAATTGGCAATCCAGTACTGCTGTTCCGGAAATTACCAGTAATCCGTTAGTGCGTTCGTCACCCTTCAGGATAAGTTCTGTATTATGGGCTTTGCGTAGAGTTAAAGAAAGATTATATTCAGCCCCCTGAAAAAGGAAAGACGTCTGCAGGTCCGGACCTAGCAATAATTCTGACGAAGGAGCCTCATAACGTAATAAAACTTTGGCTGATATCTTATCTGTTTTGTTGCGATTGATTAGTGCCACGTTGCGGCGCTCAAGAAGATCGCGCAAATAAACGTTGTTGTTAATGGCTGTTACCAGCGAACGGAAATAAGGTATATTTACCTGCGGATTATCAACTATAATGGTTACTTTTGTGCCATTACCGCCGAAGGGAATGTTAAGCCTGACGTAATCTTCATCAGTTGCCGTTTTGTCGCCGTCCCAGTCATCATAAACATAATTACCATGTTCGGCACGGAAAAGATCAACTCTGCTTAGTTGACCGTTGTACAATGATTCAATCCAGCCGTGGCCCAAGCCGTAGATGGCCTGTTTCATGCCACGCCCGAAATAGCCTCTGCCGCTTGTTTCGCCCTGTGACAGTGAACTATGCGCCCCGCCATAGGAGAGCACTGAACGCAGCCTCTCCAAAGACATGCCTTCCGATTGGTCGGCAACCGTTAAAATTGCTCCATTCTGATGGCGGTCATAGCAAACAGTGATATTGCCGCTGGTTGGGATATTTTGTTTTTCGAGGCGGGAATAGCTGTCGTCACTGTTAGTAATGAGTTCGACCAAGGCCTTTTCAATTGAGGCAAAACGTCTTGAATCGATGTCTATAACTCTTTGGTCTACCGGTAGTGCTAAAATTGCCACAGCTAAAACCCCCTTAAAAATTAAAAGAATATTCTAATAAAAGTATAACACGTATAGTATGAATGCGCACAATAAAAGTAGAAAATACTGAAAAAGTCCCAGCCATATCTGCTATGGATGGGACTTTAGGTCTATGTAATCATATCAATTGCTGGTTTGAGATGGGACAGGCTGTGTGCTAAGAAGGACTGAGGTTTCGAAAACACCAGCATTACTGTTGAATTTTGCGAGACCATTATAACGTTCGGCAATAATACGAATAGATTCTGTGCCTATACCTTTGGCATCACGCTTGGAAGAAATAAAAGCATCGCCACTCTTGTGTATTTCATGATCAAAACTATTTTTTATGGTGATGGCCAGCATATTACCGCTGATCAGTGCGCCCTTGGCGCGTATGAAGCGTTGACCGTCTGTTTGTCTTTCACAGGCCTCTAAAGCGTTTTCAAACATATTGCCCAAGAGGACGGCGGTATCTGTTTCCGGCAGGGAAAGGTCCTGCGGTAGGTCAAAGGCAAGCTCTACTTTGATATCCTTTTGTTTTGCCAGGGAGTAATAATACTGGATGATAGCATTAAAGTAGCTGTTTTCACAGATATTCAGGCTGGCATCGGTATCCATGGCTTTGATATACTTGTTCAAATAACTTTCAAGACTGGGTAAATCACTTTCCTGCACATAGTGCTTAATCAGCACCAGGTGTTGGCGAAGATTGTGGCGAGAACGTCTGGTTTCTTCAATTGTATTGTTCAATCGGTCGAATTCTTTGCGTTGTAAATCGAGATGTAAGGCTGCTACCTGCAGTTTATTGCCTAGAAGTTCGTTTTTAATGTTTTCTTTAAGCATTTGCAGCATCATACCGAAAGAAAGAAAAGTGCCTGTACTCCAGGCAATCTGTATCGGCAAGGCATTTTTGCCATTGATAAAAGCTTTGGCGATGGAATCATCAGGATCTATTCCTATATGGTAAAGCGCATAAAAGGAAAAAGGAACGATCCAAAGGAAATCCCAAAAAGGAGCTTGCTCTTTATTTTGTATGACAGGAAGCAAAAGCTTGGTCATAAAAAGCCACATAAAAGGAAAAGTAAAGGCTAAAACCAGTAGGTAGCAAAAGACCAAAGCACCTAAATCCAGTCCGAGTGTTTGAGTATTCAATATATAGGATTCGAGATAAATGCCGTAGTAGTCAACATCTTTGGCATAACAGAGAACAACAAAGAAATTGAAAATTATCTTAAAGAAATTACCTTTGATAAGCATAAAGCAAAGCAGGAGACCAAGTAAGGAGGCCAAAGCTGAATAATAAAGCTGCCACTCCAGCAAAGTACTGCCCGCAGGGAGCAGCAGGTGAGCTCCCAAAATAAAAATAAGGATGAAGGAGCAGGCGGCTGCCATAGTTTTTAAGACCGAATAACGGTAATAAGTACGGAAGGGCAGCAATATAAGGAGCAGATACGGAACTATTTTTACTAAAGTTGCAGTGAATAAAACCAGCAGACTCAACTCAAACATCCCCGTTCAGTTTTTGGAAAGCATAATCAGCATAAAGCTGCCTTATTTCTAAGCGTTTTTCACGTGTAATAGGAAGACGTTCGCCATTTGTCAGGACAAAATCATTGTCATGAAGAGAGTCTACACTATCCATATTAATGATGCAATTGCGGTAGCAATTAAGGAATTGAGGGTATTTTAAGAGCAAAGGCGAAAAATCCTGGAAGGAAAGATAGGTTTTTATGATGTTTTCTTTGGTGTGTATTTGGATATAGTGATTATCATAATCAGCATATAATATATCGCGAATTAAAATTTTAACCATTTCACGGCTTTCTTTTACTTCAATATACCGTGATGACTTATTAAGGGCTTTCTCAGCGAGCGTCATAATTTCTGCTAACTGTTCATACTTGTAGGGCTTAACCAGATAATCAAAAGCGCGTACACGAAAACTTTTTACGGCAAAATCAGAGCTTGTAGTTGAAAAGACGAGCAGACAGTTTGAGTCTAGTTTGCGAATTTCGCTTGCGGTCTCGATTCCACTAAGCCCAGGCATATAAATATCTAAAAAAATGATGTCGAAAGAAGTTGTTTTGGCTGCTAAGATTTCTTCGCCACAAGTAAATTTAACAAGATTTAAAGAAATACTGTTTTCTTTGCAGTAGCGGACAAGATAGCTGCTGAGCAAATCTCTTTCGCTTTTCAGGTCGTCAACAATGGCTATTTGCATTATTTAGAGTCCCCTTTCCAGAGAAATCATTATCACATAGCTTAATTTTAACATACGGCGCAAGGTGGTAGCAATGATGAGGCCTATGTTAATGCAGGTTATTCAATGTATAATAGGTGAGAGGTGATTTTTGTGCGAACCATTTTAGTTATATTAATGATGATTATTCTTTTTAATGGCAATATGGTTTCGGCTGCTGGTTCAAAGACTGAGCCATCAGTAGATAAGACGCTTTTAAAAGCAGCAGCCTGGCTGGATAGCGAGAACGGCAATGCTATTATTATAGATCAGCAGGAAGTCAATGCTTTAAACAAACGTATGCAATCAGATAATATGCCTGATTTACAAAATTATCCAGCACATATTAGTGGAGAAAAACTTAAAAGTTACCTTCAGGAATATGAATTTGATGCTGACCTTTATGTCAATGGTAAACTGCTTACTTCTGCGCAGCTTGCTGACTTAGCAGCTGGCTGCAATCTTGACGGTGTAGAAGAAGAGACAAATGTTAAATATGGTGTTGTTGTACAAAGAACAAATTTGCGGAGTCTGCCTACTGATTTGAAGGCGTTCCTGGCGCCAAGTGATAAAGCATTCGATATGTGGCAGGAAACTGCGGTCGATCCGGCAGAGCCTGTACTAGTGCTGCATTATAATGAAAAACGCAATTTTGTGTATGTGCAAATGCGGAATTACAGAGGTTGGCTGCCGACTAAAGGCGTTGCTCTGACTAACCGTGATACATGGCTGAAGTATGTTTGTCCGGACAAGTTCGCTATTGTAACGGATAAGTTATCGCTTCTTAAGGCGGACAAAGTACAATTGGCCTTCCAAATGGGCAGCAGGATTCCCACAGAAGGTAAGAATCTGCTCCTGCCTGTACGTGATGCAAACGGCAATTTAAAAATAGTTAAAACTTACGCAAATTATGGTGATACTCTGCATGCTGGGTATCTTCCTTATACGACGAACAATCTGATTAAACAGGCCTTCAGATTTTTAGGGAACCCCTATGGCTGGGGTGGGCTGCTTGATAGTGTTGACTGCTCAAGTTTTGTTGCGGATGTTTACCGTACGGTTGGCGTGGAATTGCCACGTAATGCTGACGAACAGGAAGAGGCAAATACTGGAAATGCGATGGATTTATCTGCCTTGGAGGGTAGTGAAAAGCTTAATGCAGTGAATAATTTACCACCTGGCAGCGCGCTTTTTATGCCTAATCATGTTATGCTTTATTTAGGTTCTAAAAAAGATCGTCCTTATATAATCCATGCGCTGGGCAGTTACGGTGCTAAGTCTGCAAACGGCGAATACATGCGCGTGCCTGTCATGAAAGTTGTAGTGAGTGATGTGTTTTTGACGAGTCAAAGTGGGAAAAGCTTTCTGGCTAAATTTACTTCGGCACAAAGCTTCCGTTAATTGAATTGATTTACATAAGATAAGTAATTTTGGAGGATAGCAGATGAGCCTTTATACCATCGCACGTGATTGCCAACATGAGATAGTGATTGAAAAGTCACGTTTTATCTGTACGCTGAAAAAAGCGGCAACGGAAGAAGAAGCGCAGGATTTCATCAAGGAAACCAAAAAGAAATATTGGGATGCCACGCATAATTGCTCAGCCTATATTATTGGCGAGAGTGGTGCGGCACAACGGTCAAACGACGATGGTGAACCTTCTGGCACGGCCGGACTGCCGATGCTGGAGGTTTTACGCAAAAACAATCTGCATAATGTGGCTGCAGTAGTTACACGTTATTTTGGCGGCATCAAACTTGGCGCCGGCGGGTTGGTGCGCGCTTATACCAATAGTGTGGCGACAGCAATAGAAGAGGCCGGCATAGCTGAAAAAGTGCTGTTCGGGTACTTCAATTTTAGGCAGGATATAAATTCGGCGGGTAAGGTGCTTAATATTCTCTATCAACAGAACTTATTCACTGTCAGTAACGTTGAATACGGTGTTGATGCTAAAATCGTGCTGAGAATGCCAATGAGTGTACAGAAAGAGGCAGAAGCATGGTTGACTGAGGCTCTGGGCAAAGAGGTTGAATTGATTAAGGAAAAGGAAGAATATGAGGAACAACC
>CAYTOV010000024.1:13221-15335 GCA_964439485.1 uncultured Acidaminococcales bacterium
GTCTTCTTTTTACGCAGTACCAAAAATTTCTTATATAGATTTCCATGTCTTAAGTATCCTTTTCTGCCTGATGCTCGTGGTAGCAGGGTTCAAAAAGCTTAAGGTGCTTGACTATCTGGCTGTTTATGTTCTTACTTTGTGCAGCTCACTGCGCAATATAACGCTGGCTTTGACAGGGATTGCCTTCTTTAGTTCGATGCTTGTGACTAATGATGTCGCTCTTCTCACTTTTGTGCCGTTGGCACTCGTTATTGGCAAACGGTTGGAACATGACATGGCAAAAATCATTATCTTGCAGACTCTGGCGGCTAATCTGGGCAGTGCCCTGACACCGATGGGCAACCCTCAGAATTTATTTCTTTATGCTCATTATAAGATGGCCTCTTCAGCTTTTCTGCTGTCAATGGCACCGTTAGCAATTATTTCGGCGGTCTGGCTATGCTTTCTGATAGGCAGCGAACGAGATCAGAAAATGAAAGTGGAACTGTCTTTGCCTGTACTCGGGCCCAAAAATATTCTGGTTCTTTATTTTGCTATTTTTGTGGTTTGCTTACTTGCGGTTTTTCATTTCCTTGATTTCAGACTGGCTTTTGTTGTGACTTTTCTTGGCATTTTTGTGAGTGACAGGAGCCTTTTTCGCCGTATTGACTATGCTCTGCTCGTAACATTCTGCGGTTTCTTCATCTTTATAGGCAATATATCAAGCCTTGATTTCATCAATCAATTACAGAAAGACTGGCTAAACAATGCGGCTGGAGTTTACTGGCTGGGAATTATTACAAGTCAATTTATCAGTAATGTACCGGCAGCCATGCTCCTCGCTGGTTTTACATCACAGTCGGAGGCGTTGCTCCTCGGAGTCGATGTAGGAGGGCTCGGAACACTGATTGCTTCCATGGCCAGTGTTATCTCTTATAAGCTGTATATTGAGTCCAATCCATCACAGGCACGCAATTATCTGATGATGTTTTTGTACTATAATGTCATGGGACTTTTAATTCTGGCACCATTTATTTATTATTTAATGATTCGCTAAAAGGAAACAATGCCTACGGCGGCGAATAAATAGGTCGGGGAAATTATTAATAGGGGTGATTACATTGTTGGGGGCTACTATTGGCGATATTGTTGGATCTATTCATGCCTGGAACAATATAAAAACGAAAAAATTTGAGCTTTTTGATGTCAGATGTCGTTTTTCCGGAGCAACAGTGCTTACGTGCGCAGTAACCAAAGCTTTGCGCAAATATGTAGAAAGCAATAAGCAAATCGACTTGCAGGAAGAGCTTAAGGAAGAATTGCTGAACTACGGCTGGCTGTATCCGGATGTTAATTATGGCAGAAGCTTTATGGCGTGGCTGTTCGCGGATGAACAACAACCTTATGGCAGCGCAGGAGCAGGTTCTGCTATGAGGGTTTCGGCGGCGGGCTGGTTGGCCTCTTCTTTGGCAGAGGCAGAAGAATTTGCCAAAATGACGGCCGAAATTACACATAGCCATGCTGAAGGTATCAAGGGAGCGCAAGCTGTTGCGGCGGCTATTTTTTTGGCCAGACAGAAAACGCCGAAAGAAGAAATAAAAAAGTACATTGAAGAAAAGTATTACAAACTTGATTTTGCTTTGAAAGATATCAGGATGCGGTACGCTTTTAATCCGACCTGTGCAGGTACGGTACCGCCGGCTTTGGCAGCTTTTCTGGAAGCGGAGGATTTTGAGGACGCGCTGCGCAATGCCGTTTCTATTGGCGGTGACAGCGCTACTTTGGCTGCTGTGGCTGGCAGCGTAGCAGAAGCCTATTATGGTATTCCGGACAATATTATCAAGCAGGCTTTGCCGTTTTTAGATGATGAAATTAAAAACACGTTAGAAATTTAACAAACAAAGTTACATGATAGTCAGGAGGTTATAATATGTCTATCAAGCTGATGCGTGAAGCAATCAAGGAAGCGGAAAGTAATCTTCTGACTGATGAAGGTGGCCCTTTTGGCGCAATAGTAGTAAAAGAAGGCAAGATTGTCGGTAAAGGACATAATAAGGTATTAAAGAACAATGACCCGACTTGTCATGCGGAAGTAGAAGCCATTCGAGAAGCCTGCCGCAATCTCGGCACTTATG
>CAYTOV010000025.1:0-1433 GCA_964439485.1 uncultured Acidaminococcales bacterium
CAGCTTTCTCGGTAAACTGCCGATAGATCCACAAGTCGTAGACAGTGAGGACATGGGCGATCCGACAGCAGAAATGAGCAATACAACGCGGGAAGCACTTCACGTTATAGTTAATAATATTATAGAAAAAACAAAATAAAAAAAGTGAGGAGCGGAACTTACTCATTCCGCTCCTCTTTCAATATGATTTCACGTGAAAACCCTAACTGCCTTGTCTTCTGCCATCAAGACCTTTGGGTATCGTCGGAAACCATATCCGAAACACCCTTGCGGGGTGTTTTCATCTATTGGGAGGGCAGCCATCCTGCCGCCCTCTTTTTACATAGGCCCGAGAGCTACTTCCTTCAACAGTCTGTTCCGTACAGAAACTTTTCGACTACCAAGAGCAACCGTCTTCCAAACGGCTTCCTTCTCGAGACTCTCTCGCTACCTATGGCCTAATCTTTTTCTGTTTTAATTATAACCGAAAAATGTCAAACACTCAAGTAATTTTTCAGAAAATTTTGTGTATTGTTTGTATCATAAATGTGTATTTTTAGGCATTATCATTCCATTGATATATTGTTTATTCCCTTTTCCACAACATATTTAGTTATGTTTTTAAAGATATTATCTCTGATACTGCCAGGAATAACCATACTCCAACACATATTTTCACTTTGCTGCGAATCAAGGATAAGGCCATAATCAGTATAATCAGTATACCCTTTGACAGCACATTTTATCTCATGAGTACTAAGATTAAATCGGAAAATGAAATGTTTTAAGGAAGTACCCAAGTTCTCATAGCCATTAGTCGGCAATTTGTACTTCTGCCGATTAATTATTCTTTTCCGCCTGCCAGTATCCTTATAACCGACGAATATCCATGCCTCATATTCAACCCAAGGCTGCTCTTTGGCTGTTACCATAAGTTTCGTAGTGTCCAGCCAATAACTTTCGGCATAATTGGCAAACAACCTATGGTATTTTTTATAGAACCCTTCCATGGCAACCACCTCTCCATGAGTTTCTTACTCTGCTAACTCGTTTTTTCGTTACGAGTTATAAATTATCCTGCATAATTCATTTTTTATTTTAAAAACCTTATATTGATTAGCTTTCTTTGTGTTCTTAGGATTTGTTATTTGCCACTTACAATGCTATAATCAGCAAATAAGAATAGAAATGAGGTTACCCCCTGTGAATATGAAGAAAGGTCATCTTACTAAAACTATACTATTAAGCTTAGGCTTAGCAACTGTTTTTTATTCCGTAAACTTCACACAGCAAGACAATACAACAGACTCTGCCAATGTCGAATGTTCTGCTGTCACAACCGCACATGCAGCAACTCCACAGTGGCGCAAACCAGCCTCACCCACAGTACATTTCACGTCTAATAATCCAGCATCATTGCGTCCAATGCTAACCTGGACCAAAGTTAAAGGTGC
>CAYTOV010000025.1:1533-13264 GCA_964439485.1 uncultured Acidaminococcales bacterium
CTAATAATCCAGCATCATTGCGTCCAATGCTAACCTGGACCAAAGTTAAAGGTGCTGTGATATACGAAATTGAATTTCTGCCATCTCCCTTGCCAGCCATTGATAGGAACGAACTTTCCGACAATCATATTTTTTCCACACGTCAGGTCTATGGCAATAGTTATAATCCTGATTTACCGGATTTTGCAACTTCCAGCCCTATTTATTGGCGAGTGCGGGCACTCAATTTTGATGGTGATCCCATAAGCAGCTTCTCCGAACCAGAAAAACTTTGTTTTAATTCTTCTATCCCGCCTGTCAATTCCCCTGTACCCCATGATTCCTACGGGGACATTCATGGTTCTACCCTTCTCTACCCTGTATATTCCTGGCTGCCGATAGCTAACGCAACTCAGTATGAAGTTGAACTTCTTGATGCGCCGCCAGAGAACCCTAATGGTATCGATCCATCCATTCATCGCATCTGGTCTGCTATAACAGCATTATCGGATAAATATGACGACAAGGCCCGTTATTCCTCGAAACCTTTCTACTGGCGGGTCAGAGCTCTGGATGATGATGGCAATCCCGTAGGAGTTTATTCTGATGCCCAGGAATTCATTGTCAATCCTGATGTCGGCTGGGAAATTGCCACCTTTGGTGACAGTATCAGCCATGGTGGCGGCAGCATGTCTTATTCACCTGTAGATTGGGAATATAGTTACCAGACTTATCTCGATTTTCCAGTCGTTAATTTGTCTGCAAGCGGAGACACCAGCGATAATGCTGTCGACCGTTTTGATGATGATGTATTACCCTTCCACCCCCACTATCTGATTATTCTCGAAGGTTCCAACAGCATACGCGGCGGTACACCGGCAGAATCGGTTATCAGCGACCTGAAAACTTTAAAAGCCAAGTGTGAAAACAATAACATAGTACCGATTTTTATGACGCTTCCTCCTATTAATCCAGAAAGTATCGAAAAAGTATTTAACGAACCAACTGCTGATGATTGGCGTGAAGAAATGGACAAGGTCAACCAGTACATTCGCAATGATACCCTTCATATCGACTTGGCAATAAGAATGAATTATCCCGGTGGCATCATGCCGGAAAGATTAGCTTTAGACGGTCTGCATCCAGATATTAACGTCAAAAGAAAAATGGCATCAATCATTAATGCCGAATTACCAAAGATATTGAAGTCACTAAAACAAAAATAAGCATAGAAAATAAGCCCATGAGGATAAATATTCCTCATGGGCTTATTAATTTAACTTCAAAAATTCAATTAGCCATATACAGCAAAGGCACGGAGAAAACCATCATAATCGTTAAGCCAAGCGGAATGCCGACTTTTGCCCATTCTTTACTGGGGATATCCAGTTTATTTGCTGAAATAATGTTTGGTATATTCCCTAAGATCAACATCCCACCGCTGATCAAAAGACCCATCAGTATAGCAGTAATCTGTCTTGTAGACATCTTGTCGCTAATTTCGGCAGCAGCAAGAGTGGCATTATCCAATACGGCAGAAATCATGTTGATCCAATATAAAATTTCACTAGGCAACCCAAGAACAAAGTGATCGATGACTGGTTTAAGTCCTGTTCCCAAAAACGTCAAAGCCATAACAAAAAGATAAACGTTAAAGGCACGGAAGATTACATCGTTGTAGCTCTCGCTTTCACCACTTCTGGTGCTTTCACCTTCTGCCCCTTTATCAGCTACAAAAAAGGCTGCAAAAAGCCCTAATGCAACAACTGTAGGTATGATGTAAATGGCAAAATTTCTGAACAAGTACCAGAAGTCAACACCCAACTTAGATACAACAATCGTTGCCAAAGGTTCGCCAATTGGTGTAAGTGCCGAACCTAATCCAATGGAAAAACAGGTTATTATCGTCAAAGCAATTTCATTCTTGCGTTCAAGTTTTAGAACTCCAACTATTTCCACAAGAAACAAGGCAGCGATAATCGCAGTAATAAGACTGGATATTAATCCCAGGACGACAACGATAAGAAAAACCAAAACTTTATGTGGCATAAGCTGTTGAATGCGATGAATGGCTTCAGATATGTTTTCGTTGTATTTTTTGAACAAAAGTCCAAAAACCAATACCGCCGCAGCAATCATAAAAGGTTCTTCCAGAGCCTTCAAGAGCAGCTCCATGCTCATTTGATTTGAAACTAAAACGGATAAAACACCCATAACAAACAGAAAGATTTCCAGATTGCGTTCAATCTTCTTATTCGTAAAAGGCATTACCAAAACCACAAGGACTATCAGACAAAGGACGCTGTAAACCAAATTTCCAATCAAACTAATCATCTCCTTAAACTCAGCTTAAGTACAAATGACTTGCGTATCGGCTTAGCGTCAACTCAATCATTTACTTCAATTAAAGTCCGTATGGTTTTCTTTTTTAATCTAGGCCCGTCCTGCCTCTCCTTTTTCTATGAGGTAAGCAACAACTGCATCACCAGTAATATTAACGGTTGTACGCGGCATATCAAGCACACGGTCAATACCGGCAACTAAAGCTACGCCTTCAAGAGGCAAACCTACTGATTGCAATACCATGGTCAGCATGATGAGACCTGCTCCAGGAACACCGGCAGTACCGATGGAAGCTAATGTGCCTGTGAGAATAATAGTCATCATTTGGGCTGAAGTAAGATCTATACCATAGATCTGCGCTACAAACAATGCACAAACGCCTTGATACAAAGCAGTTCCGTCCATGTTGACAGTCGCGCCTAAAGGAAGTACGAAACTGGATATTTCTTTAGAAACGCCCATCTTTTGAACACATTCCATGTTAACCGGCAAGGTTGCGGAACTGGAACAAGTCGAAAAAGCAACTAATTGAGCAGGCAGCAAATTTTTGAAGAAAGCAAATGGGCTATATTTACCGATAAACTTCAGCATAGCGCCATAGACAAACACTGCATGCAGCAAGCAGCCAAGATAAACACTGATAACTACCTTTAAAAGCGGCAATAAAACACTAGGACCATTTGCAGCGACAACCGGAGCGATCAAAGCAAAAACGCCAAGAGGAGCAATCTTCATGATCATATTTACTATCGCATAGCAAGTTTCTGCCAAACCATCAAAAAAATTAAAAACGGTTTGCGCACGTTCGCCAACAACTGCTATGCCACCACCAACGAAAATGGCAAATATGATAATTTGCAGCATGTTAGCTTTCAGCATAGCATCCATAGGATTGCTAGGGAAAATATCTACGATAACCTGCATGATAGGAGGCGCTGCCTTAGCAGCAGCTTTTACTTCCGCACCAGGCATCGTGAGTCCCAAACCAGGATTCAAAACGGTTCCTAAAACAAGACCGAGAAAAATTGCGAAAGCTGTGGTGCCCAAATAATAAGCAAGCGTTTTAGTACCTATACGCCCAATTTTTTTCACGTCGCCCAATCCGCAGACACCAATAATCAAAGAAGCAAAAACCAATGGAACAATAATCATCTTGATCAAGTTTAAAAAAATAGCACCAAAAGGAGCAATCCAAGTTTTAGCAAGAGGTACCCCTTCACTCCCGAGGCCTAACCCTGCTAAAACGCCAAGACCTAAACCAATTAAAATCTTTGTTGATAAATTCATTTACTTTCCCCCTGTTTTAATAACTAATGGCATGTAACAATTTTGTTGGTTAATAAGAAAAAAACTTCATATACTGTTACCTGCCATCTTCAAAAAATAACAATTTACAAATTTGACGTATTTTGCAAAAATCCTTCTACAAATTGTTATGTATACAATATTCTTTCTTACTCAACTTCCAATTGCGCTTAACAAAAATGCTGCTTCCGTTCTTTTTACCGCTCAAAAAAACAGAGCACATTCGGATTAGAATGTGCTCTGCTACATTTTTAAACGATTCTGGCCAGATTTTTGCATCAAAAATTCCCAATTTATCCTGCCATTATTTTTTTAAGTCCTGCTGACTAAATTTAGAAATTGAAGGTAACGTCACTCCAGATAGTCTTGTTGTTGCCCTCTCCGCTCTTGGCGTCAAGGTCAAAATATTGAACCGTGGTCACAATATTCTTCGCAACAGCATAGTTAACACCGACGCCATAGCCTTTGAAGCCGCCGTCTGCATTATTATCGAATGAATCATGCACGCCGTCAGTGGTGTGCGCATAATAAGTCGTATTAGCCTGGTTGAAATACCTGCCCCACAAACCATAGCTGCCTTTTTCCGATGCTTCTGCTCCTTTATACTCCAGCGATACTACATAGCCATCATCTTTGCCGGCTGCATTTTTTTCGCTGCCTTTCAGGTATTCGCCGCCAACGCTTACTTCACCAAGATTATACTTCGCTCCTGCTGTCCAGATATTATAGTCTGTATCTGCATTCTTGTCGTTGAAGGTGTAGTAGGCTCCATTCATTCCCAGCTTGCCAACTTCGCCGCTGACACGGCCTGTGAACATTTCCACATTAGTATCAGTGTCATCGCCGCTGTTTGGTTTGCCATAGTTCAGCTCCAATTTAACTTTTTCGCCAAAGCTGGCACCAATACCATCCATATCGTCATCGAATACGTTGCCGTCGCCAACTACGAGGTCATAACGGCCGCCGACTACATCAAGACCGCCGAGTCTGCCATTCACGAAGGCGCGTTTGAATTCTGTCTTGGACTCTTCGCTATTACTGTTCAGCGTCTGTGTGTTTTCCAGCATGCCGGTATAGCTCCAGCCGTCGTTGATCTCACCGTTGACCCACAAGCGGGTACGTAATTCTGGTGCATAACTCTTGTCTGCGCCGTCTACATCTTCATACAGGGCACGTACTTCGCCGGTAATTTTGACGTTATCGCTTTTCTTCTCCAACTTAGCGACGCGTACGCCGAGATTGTCGAGTTCGTCAGCGAATTCAGCCATCAGCTTGTCGTCGGATTTGATTGCTCCTTTGGCGTATGCTTTGGCGACAATCTGAGCCATCTCGTAACGCGTCAGCAGATGATCACCTTTAAAGGTACCATCAGGATAACCTTCTACAATACCTGCTGCGGCAAGTTTATTGATTGAGGCATAGGCCCAGTGGCCTTGCGGTACGTCAGAAAAGGGATTGGCGGCAAAAGCTGTTGCAGAAATTCCCATCGCCATTGTCATTGCTAACACTAAAGATTTTTTCATTGTTTGTCCTCCTACTAATTGGTTTTCAAAACTATTGACAAAAGTTTTCGTTAGTCTTTTTTCATATGATGACCGTTTTTCACAGGTGTTTCAGCTTGTAATGCAGTCAAAGCTTCACCTGCTCTCTCCACAAACAATTTACGGACTTCAGCATTTTCACCCATGCCATGAATATATGTATCTACCTTGAAGCCATCTTTTTCCAGAATAGATTTATGCGAATCAGGTTCAGCACCAGCCATATCATTATTTGCATGATCACCGGCAACCATCATCATAGGTATAAGCGTTACTTTCTTAATGCCTTTGGCTTTCAATTGAGGAATTACAGTATCAAGATGCGGCCAGCCTTCAACAGAATAGACGAATACATTTTTGAGTCCAAGTTCATCTATACGGTTTTGGATAACCGAATAATAGGCGTTAGACGGATGCGGAGTACCATGAGCCATCAAAAGAATAGCTTCATGCTTGCCAACTTTTGGGAACTCAGTGCTCAAAGCTTTCATAGCTTCAGTAACGTCATCGCGTTGTCCTTCTTGTCCCATCCAATACATGAGCGGCAAACCACAAACTAATTTTTTGAATTCCCCTTTATGCAGGTTAAAGACTGCCGTGCTATAGTCATACTCCATGCCAGGAATGATATTTAGCGAAGTAACCGCAACTCTGGTATAGCCTTCTTCCTTCAATTGGCTTAAAGCTTCTTCAGGGGTAGGAAAAGTCACACCTTCGTTCTCTTTAATGCGGTCGATAATAATATGTGAAGTAAAGGCAATAACAACTTTTGTATCAGGATGAGCCGCCTGAATAGCGTTAACAGTAGCTTCAATTGTTTTTTCTCTGGTATCTTTAAAAGTTGTGCCAAAGCTGGTAATCAGGATTGCATCCTTATTCTCCAGATTTTGCAAAGCAGCAGGTGCATCTACCTTCACACCTATTTGCGAAGCCTGCAACAAGGCCGGTGTCGCTGTTTTAACTTCTGTGCTCAGTTGATAAGCAGCGTAAGCCGGCTGCATGTTAACTCCCGTTACCAATGCGGCACAAGCAAGAGATGCAAGTACCATTTTTTTCAAACCTTTGACCATAAATAAACACTCCCTTACATATTTTTGGGTGAGCTAATTGTAAAAATCCACTCACCGCTTTATGAGGCAACGTGAGTGGAAAATAAGCAATGCAATTGAACATGCAAATGAAACACGCCAAGTATCTGCAACGCAATAATCCCTTCTCCATCACACGTGGATCAACAGTGATTGTTAAACGGGCAGTTCTCCTGACTCAGCTTCATCGCTATCCTACCTTCCCGAAGAATTCTTCAGTGGCTAAATCAGGAATCGCTCAGCATTACAGTGGCGGGACCGTAGCAGACTTTCACTGCTTTCTCTATTGAGTATCAAATACACCCGTTCCATCCATATTTTGTTTTTAAGAATTAACTAACTTTCAGTTAGAAACTTAGTTTATAACTAAGCAGGAAATTAGCCGGTGTTGCATAGTAATAAGTTCCCGTATGACCCAGATTATCCTCACGATCTAATATATTATTAACTGACAGATTGAGTTCCTGTCTGTCGTCCATTTTGTAATTTACAGAAAGATCGGTTACCAAATAAGGTTTGGCAGCTTCGTTGCTGCTGCTTGACAGCATATAACGCTCAGCCAGATAGGTGGCAGTCAAACTGGTACGCCATTTATCCTTGGTATAAGTTACGCCGCCATTAAGCTGCAGGCGGCCGTATTTACGCAGCCATTCATCTGAACCAGCAGTACCATTTTTGGTGTCATACTGCTTAACCAGAGGGTTTTGATAAACAACGCCATACTGGTAATTCCATACCTTACCGTCAGCAATGGCACAAGAAAGCTCAATGCCAGTATTTTTAAAATCTTCATTATCGTAATAATAGCTTGAAGTAGTTTTGTCATAGCGAGAAGTAATATTATCTTCAATATCATAGTGGAACATCGCAGCCTTCCATTGGTGATCACCGCTGTTCTTCTTCCAGCCCGTTTCATAATGAATGCCGGTTTCCGGTCTTACATTGGGATTGCCTGCATATTTACCGTCATCACGTGCATAAATTTGTTTAAAGGTCGGCATTTTGAACGATTGGGTCACACTCGCATAGAGTCGTTCATTCTCATTCAACTTATGCACAAATTGGCCGGAGCCGCTGAGGTTGTCATAGTTCTTGCCGCCGGTTGTACTGCCAGTCCAGGTTTCCCTCGCACCGACGATGACAGTATTTTTATCGTCAAGTGGTTTTTCATATTGGCCATAAAGCGCATAATTATTACGGTCATAATCCGTAGTCGCAGAAGCATAATCATTTGGCAAATAGTATTCATGCTGATAAGAACCGCCAAATAAAACTTTCCCATCGCCCACCATCCAGGTTTTTTGGACATCTAAACCATAAGTTCTGTTTTTTTCCAGATTATAGGCAAAGGTTGATTTCGTAACGTCGTAATTAGTGTAATCAATCTGCCCGGCATTATAATACGCAGTACCTTTAACATTGTCGTCACTATACTGCAGCTGCAGATAATCCTTTTTTGTTTCATATTTTCTATCATTGAGCGCCTTATCGCTGGTCGCTGTAAATTGTCTGTATTGCGTTGCTGAATTAGCTTCATTATGTGTATAAAGCAAATTCAACTTATCATCAAAACGATAATTCGTCGAAAAATTGTTCTTTTCTGAGCCTTTGGTATTGTTATATTTGCTGCCATCATAAAGAGATGTTCTGTCAACATTACCCCATTTATCGTAGCTATAGCCAAAACCAAGCTTGCCTTCCTGCATGCTTATTTCCTGTTTCTGCTGTCCGAAATTGCCATAGCCGGTCTTTACGTAATTTTGGCGCTCTTTTTTGGTAATTATGTTAATGATGCCGCCGGTAGCCTCACTGCCATAAAGCACAGAGCCGGCAGTCTTAATGATTTCTACTCTTTCCACGTCGCTGACCGGTATGTCATTTAGATCATAACGATTGTTAAGATTTAAAGGCACGCCGTTCACCAACACCAAGGTGCCGCCAGAAACACCGCGCATGACTATTTCCGAATTGCTGGCAGGATTGATGGCATTGCCGCCCGGACTGGAAGCAAACACAGTAACACCTGTGACAGCTGCCAAAGCTTCTTCAAGATTGGCAGTTTCGGCATTTTGAAGTTGTTCCTGCGTAACAACTTCCGCAGAAGCAGGCACATCCAACACATTTTTTTCATAACGTTGGGCTGTCACAATCATCTGGTCAAGGGTGAATGTCGGTGATTGACTATCCTCTGCTAATCCCGTTCCCATACCTGTGAAAAAAATACCATTTGCAATAATACCTGCAACTACACTCCTCAAATTCATCCTTTTAACCCCATCCCATTAATAGTTATCAATTTCCCCTGACCTATCTTCCAAAACAAAAAACCTTCCCGACAAAGTCAGGAAGGTCGCAAACACAGATAAAGCGCAGCTAAGCACTTGATTTACTCTCCCATCTCTCGCAGGTTAAGCGTAAAACATAATCAGGCAGTTATTCTGGCTCAGAATCATCGTTTGCTTCGCCTTCCCAAGTCTAAAACTCAGTGGCAGATTGAAGCTCGCTCCTCTTTACAGCGGCGGGACCGCATCGGCTTTAAACCGATTTCTCTTTTAAGCGTTTATTGCACCTGACTACTTACATATTAAGTTTACTTGTTAATAGTAACAC
Organism: uncultured Acidaminococcales bacterium; assembly: GCA_964439485.1. Taxonomy (GTDB): domain Bacteria; phylum Bacillota; class Negativicutes; order Acidaminococcales; family Acidaminococcaceae; genus RZYP01. Next base: position 10,400 of record CAYTOV010000025.1, read on the forward strand.
CGTCTCTCAGAAGTGTCAACGCTGTTCTGAGCTCGGCATTAGGAATAATGTTTTTATATTTTTTCCTTTTGAAACATAATAGATTTTCATTATATGATTTTTTTGGATATGGTCTATGCGTAAACCATCTGTGATAAAAGTTGAAAAAAGCAACTAAAACAATTGAGCCAACCAGTAGCACTGTTAAAAAGATATAAGGATGCATAACTCCTTGAGTCATGAACAAGATAGGGTCAGACGCCGCCGGCGGATGCAAGGTTCTGGTCATCATCATCATAGCAGTTGCTAAACCTACAGCAAGTGCTAATGACCACCACGACGTGCCAAACAACAAACTGCAAAAAAGACCGATGACTCCTGAAAACAAATGTCCCCCGATTATATTGCGAGGCTTGGCAAAAGCACTATCAGGAATAGTCATGCCAATGGCACAGCTTGCAGCAAATGAGGGGATTATTAAATCGCTCCCGGATAATACAGATAGATAACCTATAATGCACATGCCGACAAAACAACCTATGGAAGCTCCTGTGATCCGCTGATAATTCAATTTTCTATATAAGGCTTTATGTCCTCCATTATTATGCACATCCAAGGTTTATTGCCTCCGCTACTGATTAACAAATCTTAATTTATCTTCAAACTATTTTTATTATAGCACCATAACTACTTTGTTCAAGCAAAAAGGGACTGCAATTAAGATGCAGTCCCTTTGACCGGAACTAATATTTGCAACTCATTTCGCATACTTTAAAGCGAGATTAATCAGTCCGTCGTCGTAACTACCAGATTCAACAGTCCACCAATCAGTTGGAGTTGTACCATAATCAAATTCTTTGTTGTTGTAATCATAATCATGGAATTCCAGTTCTCTCATCTTTCGAGGGGTAGTCAGTTTTACCTCGTATTTGATTGTTACCCTGTCGCCGGCCAAATACCAACCGTCATAAGTATCTCTATCATACATGGCTAATTCCCAAAAATACAGGGTATTACCGCTCCTGTATACTGTTTCGGTATCAACATAGCTTCGCCCTTCACTAAAATTATTGTAGTAAACCCAGTTGGTGGCTAAAGCCGTATTGGCAAACATAAACAAGAAAAGCATCAGAAATACTAAGATTCTTTTTCTTTTCATCATAAACACCACCTTTCGCAGCTACTACTTCAGACTCCATGGCTCAGCAGTACCATCAGGTCTGATGTAACCCCAGTGCCCCTTTAGTTTGACTCCAGCCAATCCATCCCACGAAAACTCCTGCGCCTCTTCATATATTGGTGCAATAATCTCTTTACCCGTTGGATCAATATACCCCCATTTGCCGTCACGTTTCACAGGCATCCTTGCCTTATGCCAAAGCAAGCCAACTTCGTCATACTTTGGTTTTACAATTTCTTGCCCATTCTTATTAATAAACCCCCACTTGCCATCTTCTTTTACGGCAGCCAAATCTTCCATTAATCCCCAAATCGACAGGCTTTCATATTTAAGCTGGGTAATTTTTCTGCCATTACCGTCGATGTATCCCCACTTGCCTTCGAGCATTACAGGAATTAAGCCGCCCCGCAGATAATTTATCTTTTCATATATCGGTGCAATTACTTCTGCTCCGCTTCTATCTGCAAAACCCCATTTGCCGTTTTGTTTGACTGGGATAAGCTGGTCAAATGGGTAATCTACATTTTCGTATTTTGCTGGAATAATTTCCTTGCCTGCAAGATCAATCATGCCATATTTGCCATTTATTGAAACAACCGCTACCCCTTCATAAAAGTTATCGGCAGAATCGTAAATAGCTGCCAGAACTGTCTTGCCGGTTTTATCGATATATTTCCACTTACTAAACAACATTACCGGTGCCAATTCACCGAAGAAATCGCCAGCACCCTTGTAAATTGGTTTTATAACTTCCTCTGCATTATTGTTAATGAATCCCCACCTGTTGTCATGTAATATTGCAGCCAAACCATCAACAAACAGCCACTGGGAGGTTGCTTGATACTTCGGTAAGACGACTTCTATTCCTTCCCGATTCATAAATCCCCATTTCCCATCGCGCTGCACTGCGGTCAGTCCGCCTTCAAAACCCCAGGGATAAATTTTATCATATATCAACTGACCAATTTCTTTGCCATTTCTATCGACAAATCCCCATTTGCCATTTTTCTTTACTTGTGCATAATCACCACTAAAAAACTGTGCTTCATCATAAATTAGAGGTATTATTTCTTTGCCAGCCTTATCAACAAAACCCCATTTGCCGTCAGCCATGACTTTTCCACGGTCGTCCACAAAATCTGTTGTTAAATCATACTTTGGAGCAACAATTTCTTTGCCGCTTAAGTTGATATAACCCATCTTGCCATTGCGTTTTATTGTTGCCATGTCATCCAGATCAAACCAGCCAAATCCGCCGATTTCATCGTAGACAGCAGGAATCATTTCCAAACCATTTTTGCCGATATACCCCCACTTGCCATTTATTTTAACCTTGGTCAAATTTTCGCTATAATTACCAATATCATCATATTTAAAATTACTTTCCCGAGCAAAAACAGCAGTGTTTGTTAAAACAACAAAAGCCGTAATTAGTACTCCTGCCAATTTACGTCCAATCATGCTCCCGCCCCCTAGCAATTAATGTTTTAAATAAAAATTTCAGGTTCTTTTTCCCATTGTATTATGCCAAAGTAATAATAGCAATTGGTTTTTCTGAAAATTGCATTAATTTTTAGCATAAAAAAAGCCTGACTTTAAATCAGGCTGACTTTACATACAAAACCAATAACCGAAAGGTATTTATCCGTATATATTTCTTCCCTTTTGGCTTTTTATACTCGCCAGTATGATTGCAAAAAGCAAAT
>CAYTOV010000025.1:13364-14817 GCA_964439485.1 uncultured Acidaminococcales bacterium
ATATTTCTTCCCTTTTGGCTTTTTATACTCGCCAGTATGATTGCAAAAAGCAAATTAATTAAAGGAAGTGAGAATACTATGACAATAAGTGCAGTAACCTTTCCGGAAAAGCCTATATCATGACAACGTCTGAGCACTAACGAAATAGACGAAAAAGTAGTTAACATCAAGCCGGGCCAGCTCAAAAAAACAGGAAAGTTTATTGAAAAGCTATAATAGACAGCTATTGTACACAAAAATACAACTAAGTATCTTTTAATAAAAGGTTTTTGCTCTAATCTGCCGGAAAGCAGCAAATAATCCATCCATGCCATTTTTTTGTCCCCTTTGAATACATTCTGTTTTTAATCCCATATTTTTTCTTATTCCACAATTATTTATCAGAAACATAGGTATCTTGTTTTCTTAATAAATAATAACCTTTAACTCATTTTATGTCCAGTAATAAAAGATTTTACATTATTTTTTTCTAGCTATGCAATCAAAAGGCCATCCGCATAGCGGATGGCCTGCATAATTATCTATTGTCTGTTTGCCCTGAATCTGTTCCAGAGATAAAGAGCGCCTTTAAATAACAATACAATTATCATGACATTGAAAAGCAACCCTATGATTTGAGAAAACATGCCATTAGATCCAAAGCCAAACATGTTGCCGAGCATGCTGCCCATCAGCATGCCGCCGCCAAACATCGCTGCAGAACGCAGAAAACCGTTGCCTGTTGACTGTGGTTGTTGAAGCTGTGGTTTCGTTGCTGCCGCTGGTGCTTTTTCGCTATAGCTACTTGCCGGGGCTGAAGACTTGTACCCGGATGAAGTATTCGGCGATGTCTGTGAAGTACTAGGTGCCTTTTGAGTTATGCTACCAGAAGACCTTGGTGCCGAAGAACCTTTGGAACTGCTGACAGCTGCAAGACCAACTGACTGTAAGGCAAATATAAATAAAAAGGTTAATACCAATAATTTTTTCATTTTATTCCTCCGTATGAGTTTTCACATCTTCTGGGAAGGTGTAAATTTCAGCCAGATTTGGCAGCTCACCTGCTAAATATCTGTCTATATCGTGTACATCTACATAAAAAGTACAAGCAACTTCTAAATACCCTTGTTCTTTGGCACCGCTTTGATTCCGAATTGCCATTAATTTTTCGCGCAATTTCAGGCACTCCAACTCAGTAGCTGTTACATCAAGTTTTACTAAAGGGTGTCCATAATCACGTATTACCTCAAGCAAATCTAATCTTTCCGACATGTTATATTCTCCTTTTTATTTCTGGCATTACACAAAAAGATAATAAATTAGCATAACTTTTTGGCTATGCTAATTAGCATTAATCATAACACGAATAGGCTTTAAATGCAAAAATCCAGACAGATTGCTCTGACTGGATTTTTGCCTAAAGGGCATTCTTTTTTATCTGTTTAAAAGTTGGAAATAGAAATAAGAGCGTTTC
>CAYTOV010000026.1:0-14524 GCA_964439485.1 uncultured Acidaminococcales bacterium
CCATATGGCGTGTATTGCCATCCGTACCAAGCAATCCAATCACTGTAGTCACGCCACAGCTGGTAACCTTGGACAGAAGTACTTCAGGAGTCCTGGTAGCAGGCCCGCCTTCACCGCCGCCACCAATGAGATGAATGTGACTGTCGATAAATCCAGGAACGACAGTTTTTCCTCCCATATCTATAACTTTAATATTCCAACCTGCAGGAATTTCAATCTTTTCCTCAATTGCTGCTATTTTTTCACCACACAGCAAAATATCCTTTAATCCTAAATCTTCTGGTGAAATTACATGAGCATGTTGCAATAAAGTGAACATATCGTCATCCCTCTCTTAGAATAATGCCATTACCAAGCGCATGAACCAAATGGAAACAAGCGCATTAAAAACACAAATACCGATTATAACAGGATAATGCGCCGCATTGACACCAGAAGTACCAAGACAACGGCCTACGTTTTGCACAGGATTTCCCATCAGGTACATGCTAGGCAGCATGATTGTTGCATCATATGGAGTCAAAATTCCAGCAGTCAGTAAGCCAGCAGCTACGCCAACAGCACCACCCATGCTCATCAGTGATGCCAGAATTACAGCAATTGCCTGCCCTGGCAGCCCCCACAAAGCCATTATAGGTCCTGCATAGATTCCGATTAAATCAAGAAGGCCGGTAACTTTTAACGCATGAATAATAATAAAAGCCAGCATAACATTAGGCATCATATTTTTAATGGCTATATTAAAGCCTTTGTAAGCTCCAGCCACAAATAAATCTATCACATTGGTATTTTGCTTTACTTCGGTGTTTGTTGAATTACTCATTAACTGCACCTCCTTGTTTTTTCTCTATCAGGTTCAGATAAATACGAACGATGTTACCACCTATGAGTTTGAAAAGAAGTATAACAAGTAATGGTACAATTATTGGCACTAACAAAACAGGGAAAATTGCCACTGCAGAAGAAAAGTAGTTTGTCAGAGGTGCGCTGCCGCTGATCTGATAAGCAGCAAAGATGCTGCGTTCTTTATCGTTTATGACGCCAGCATCCATCAGTTCCTTGGTCATGCCAGCACCAGCATCAGTTGTCTGAAGGTTAGCAATCATTGCAAGTGAGCATACGCCAGGGATGCCCAATAACGGACGTAACAGCGGCGTCATAAATTTTTGTGCAACACCGAGTCCGCCGAGTCCTTCTACAACATTAATAAAGCCAATGGCAAAAATCAGTGCAGGCATGAGTTCCAGTGCGAACAAAAACCCGTCTTTGGCGCCGGTACCGCCAGCACCGCGGAAACTGGAAGTACCGCCGGCAGCAGTGGCAAGTTTACCAAAGCCACCGCTCAAAACTGTGAAATCAAATACCTGCAGCCATCCCTTGCTTGCAGCGAAAATTCCTGAAAAGAAGATAATTGCGAAAATAAAAATTGCGTAACTTTTCCACGTTACGTTTGGCCCTTGGTTGGCCGTTTGATTTGACATAATAAAGCCTCCTTGTTTTAATTTTTATTAATAAAAAACCACAACGTGTAATATTATATTACAATTTAACCATTAAATCTTTTAAACGGCATTATGAATACTGTATACTTTATGCTTATTTGTATCTTGAAGGCTACTAATATAATTAAATAGTTGGCCAAAAATACAAAAAACCTCCCGAAATATCGGAAGGCAGGTATTTTACTGGTGGGGTTACACGGGTTCGAACCGGGGACCTCTTCGATGTGAACGAAGCGCTCTAACCAACTGAGCTATAACCCCTAAACACGTTAATTGTAGTTCTAATATCATTCATTGTCAATAACTGCTGACATAATGCCACGGAATTATAATCTTTCTCATTTGCTGGCACCAATCTTACACTTTTTTTACATTAGACTGTTTTATAAAAATAAAAAGCGCGTCAATATGACGCGCTCCGTTCGGAGATAATACCTGGTCGACAGAAATTTTCCCATTAAAAACTAACAAAAGAGATTTTGATTTGCGAGACTAATCAAGAGCCTCAGCTATCGCTATTCCAATTAGAACGCCTTCAATAATCTCATTGCCATCTTTATCATAATGATGGTGCTTATTCTTGTGTTGCCCATAATGATTACCATTGTCATGATGCCCGCTATGCAGCTGCACAAACTGTTTTGAGCCTTCCAGATGCAACGCTGAAGCTTCAGTGGTAGTGCTTCCAAGACCAACTTGCATTGTAACTGCCACTGTAAAAGCCATAATCATTTTTGTCATATTTCTCATAAAATAACCCCCATCATCGCTAACTTATTTTGCCGATTTTTCCTACATTTGGATTTTAGCAAATAAATATGGCGAAATTATGACGGCCTATTTTTTTTTGACTTTTTCATTTCTGGCCAAAGCTGGCTGCTTATAATATCTTTTTTCTGAAGAAAATATTTACATATAGAAGATATAATTATGAGTTTACCTATTTTGTCATCCCTAATCTGACTAATTTCACGATTTCATACCACAATACTGAAGCGCAAGCAATGCCAACCGCTAAAATAATCTCTTGCCAAGTAAGCGGAGCAAGTTTAAGAACGTCTGCAAAAGGCGTATAAAGCATTATAATTAAGCCCAAAATGACACCAATATTAACAGCTGCGATCACTTTATCACCTCTAAGGCGTAAAATTGACCTGATGGCAAGTTCCGATTCCGAACTATTGACGTGAACAAGCAGCATATTTGATATAAACATAATTGTTAAGCCCATTGTTCTTGCCAAAGCTGCATTATCAGGATATTGCTCCAGGAAAGTCAAATAGGTGCCAAAGGCTGCCCCGAAGATAGCAAAACCCTGAAAAAGGCTCTTTGTTAAGCTATTAATATCAATTAGTTTTTCATTCATCTTGCGAGGAGGTCTCTCCATTATATCTGTTTCAGCCGGCTGCCGTTCCAATACAATTGAGCACGTAGGATCAATTACAAGTTCTAAGAGCACTACATGTACAGGTAATAATAACAAGCAGGTCGGGTTAATTCCCAATAGAGGCGCCAATAGAGCCGCAAACGCAATTGGAATATGAATGACAATAACGTAGCCAAAAGCCCTTTTGATATTATCATAAATTCTTCTGCCGTCTTTTATGGTATCAACTATGGTAGAAAAATTGTCATCCAATAAGATCAAATCGGCAGCTTCACGCGCCACTTCTGAGCCACGCTTGCCCATAGCTATACCTATATCAGCGTATTTAAGTGCCGGTGCATCATTAACACCGTCTCCTGTCATAGCAACAATTTCACCGTTTGCTTTAAAAGCCTGTACTATCCGCATTTTGTGCTCAGGAATAACTCGTGAAAAAATACTGACATTCTTGATTTTTTCCTTCAATTCTTCCTGGCTCATTTTATCAATTTCATCACCAGTGATAATTTTATCACTGTCAGCCATACCTATCTGTCTGGCAATCGCACTGGCAGTAATACCATTGTCACCTGTTATCATGACAACCCTTACACCAGCCTTGATACAGGTTTCAACATCTTGTTTCACAGAATCCCTTGGAGGATCTGCGAGGCCGACCACACCGCAGAACTGCAGTTTGCACTCAGCCAGTTTTTCCGGCACATCAGTAATGTTCGATATAATCATTTCACCAACTGCTATGACTCTAAGTCCTCTCTCTGCCATAGCGTTGATTTTATTTTCTGTATGCGCTAATTCGAGTTGCGTTAGTTCGCAAATCTGTAATATTTTTTCTGGTGATCCTTTCGCCGTAACCAGCATTTTTCCGTCTTGAGCCCAAACGTTACCCATCATTTTTGTGTCGTTAGTAAACGGATATTCCTTGACAAGTTCACTGCCAAAAAGCTCTTCCTTGGAAATTTTCTGTTCTTCGCAAAAAACAATCATAGCTTTTTCCATAGGGTCATAAGCATCTGCCTTGCAAGCCATACCCATGATTTTGTTTAACTTTTTGTCATCCCCAGCCGGATTCCATGTATCCTGGACCTTCATCTGGTTCATTGTGATCGTTCCAGTTTTGTCAACGCAAAGTACTGATACTGCGCCTAATGTTTCAACTGATGGCAATTTTCGTACAAGCGATTGTTTTCTTGCCAAACGCCAGGCCCCCATAGACAAAAATACAGTTAAGATAACGGGGAATTCCTCCGGGATCATCGCCATAGCCAAGGTTATTCCACCAAGAATACTTTCTACGACTCTTGCCTTAAAAGAATGATCGGATAAATTCAAATAAGTAGCAATGCCGACAAGAGCAAACAAAATCATTGCAAATGTTCCGAAGGATTTGACCATTTTTTCAGTTTGCTTTTGAAGCGGGGTCTGCAGGCTTGGCGCTGTTACAACATTTTTGCATATTTTTCCGTACTCAGTAGCAGTTCCAATTTTGTCAACTAAAATCATCCCGGTGCCCTGTGTTACAAGCGTACCAGCATAGCAATAATCTCGACGCCAATAATCATGACTGTCTTGGCCCGCTTCCTCACTTGTCAGCTTCCAAACACCTACTGATTCACCAGTGAGCGATGACTCATCAAGAAGCAAAGTGCTAGCTTTTAAAACAATACCGTCTGCCGGAACTTTCAGTCCTTCGACAACAAACATTACGTCACCAGGAACTAAGTCCGCACTGTTTATCGTTTGTTCTACACCATCTCGTAAAACATTGATACGTGGAGCAGATAAATCTTTTAGTGCAGCCAAGGTCTTATCGGTCCGCCATTCTTGTATGGCTTCAATCCCAATCACGGCGACAACAAATATCAGCATAATTGCGCCATCTTTTGGTTCACCGAGAAGGAAGTAAATAACTGATGCCGCAATCAGCAATAAAAACATTGGTTCACAAACAACACGGAGCATTTTCAAAAAGACACTTTCCGTTTTTTTAGGAACAAGTTCATTTTTCCCAAATTGTTGTTGTAATTCTTTTGCCTGCTCCGTTGTTAGCCCTATTTTTGCTTGTTCATGTAATCCGTTCATAAAATTATCTCCCGTATATTAAGATAGACAAAAATGAATATAAAAAAGCCCGTGGAACATTTTACTGTCCCACAGGCTTTGAGTCCTGTTGCCATTTTGGCCCAGCCGCATTAACTTTCGTTAACCGCCTGCTCAGATTGTACTGTAGTTTTTTATGCAGTGCAAAGAGGCTTTTTGTGATTATACCATATAGAATTATATAAAACAACATATTACTTAAAGATGATGAAATATCAGTTGAAATCAGATGCAACAACGGAATTCTTAATTGTTTTGGCTTTTTGCAGCATAAAATCAACTTCCCTCAAAACATCGTCAACTTCCCAATCCGCGCTAATGTCAACAAAGCCGATACTAATCGTAGTATAACAACAGTCTTTGCTTGCAGTCACTGCTTTCTTTAAGCGGTTGGCTATTACCAATCCGTACCTTGGAGTCGTATCGGGGAAAATTATTACAAATTCATCGCCGCCCCACCGGGAAACGATATCAAGATTTCTGGTGTTTCTCTTAAAAATATCTGCCATATTAACTAATACAGTATCACCTACAACATGTCCAAACTTATCATTAATTATTTTAAAATCATCAATGTCTACATAAGCGAGACAAAGCGGAGCGCCTTTTCTTTTACTTCTTTCTAATTCCTCCGACAACCTGATGTTGAAATATCGCTTATTCCATAATTGTGTCAGGTCATCAAGCATGGCTGTGCGTTTTAATTTTTCAAAAGCCCGTCCAATTAAGATGCCGGTAATAGAAAAAAAGGCTATGCAAAAAGCTACTAAGGCAACATATATTTCAGAAAAATATGTATTGCCATAGTAAAGTAATGAGCAGATGAATATTGCAATGACAGCTCCAGATAAGCCTGAAAGTAAAGAAATATTTCTCATGAAAAATCTCTTCATTTCGAACCTCACTTCCTAAAAACAAAAGCAAACGAATATACAATTGATAAATTAAGGTCATAATCTACAGTCTAAATTGTATATCTTTTTACACTTTATTACAAGTACATAGGATGAGTTTTCGAAGCCAAACTATTATATTGTCCTTTTAATAGTATAAGACGAGTAATCAATTGGTTTTTGCATCTTATCATTTATCAGCATTTCTATATATTTTCCAGATCCTTTTGTTTAGTTTCTATGCCAAGCAAAACAATCATTAAAGATACAAAAACCAGTACAGCTGTAAACATATAGAACACTGCATCCATCTTCATACCTTGCTCCAGCAGGACTCCCACCATAACAGGTGCGAGCATGCCGCCCATACGGCCAACTCCGGCTGCCCAACCGCTGCCAAACGCTCTTATTGATGTTGGATACAGCTCAGGAGTATAAGTGTAGATAACGCCCCAGGCCCCTAAATTAAAGAAAGACATAATGCAGCCCCAGGTTACGATCGAGGTAACCGTATTTGCTTGACCAAAGAAACAACTGGCAACACCTGTCATAAGAAGAAATACGGATAAAGTATATTTTCTGCCTATTACTTCAACAAGCCAGGCAGCAGTAAAATAACCAGGCAACTGAGCCAAAGTCATAATGAAAACATACTCAAAAGTTTTAATAAAAGTAAATCCTTGGTTATAGACTAAAGCGGGCAGCCAGGTAAAAATACCGTAATAGGTGAATACTATGCCAAACCAGGCAATCCAAAGCATTACTGTTCGTTTCCAAAAACGTCCTGACCAAATCGTTGCTAAACTTGGTTCATAATTTTCGCGCGCTGATAACTCGGTGTTTTTATCAAAAGCACGTGTTTCTACTCCTGCTTTTGCCTCTAATTTCCTGACAATCTCTTCCGCTTCCTCTGTTCTGCCTTTAGACAAAAGATATCTAACGGATTCAGGCATGCCAATACGAATAACAAAAACATAAAGAGCAGGCATTGCTCCAATGATGAAAGCCCAGTGCCATCCATAAACAGGAATAAACCAATAAGCTATGCAGGCAGCTACGATCCAGCCTAATCCCCAAAAACTTTCAAGTAATACGATAAACCGACCTCTTATTTTCGTAGGTGCATACTCAGAAACAAGTGTGGCTGCCACTGGAAGTTCACCTCCAAGGCCAAAACCAACAAAAAACCGAAAAACCAGCAATGATTCGAAATTCCATGACAAGGCACAAAGTCCTGTAGCTATGCTATATAGCAAGAGCGTCAGAGAAAACACGCTTTTGCGGCCAATTTTGTCAGCTATCGTACCAGCTATAACAGCACCAAAAGCCATACCCAGTAAGCCAATGCTGCCGATCATACCCATTTGACTGGTACTAAGATTCCACTCTTTTGCCAGTACAGGTAATACAAAGGAAATGAGTCCCGTATCCATAGCATCAAACATCCAGCCCAAGCCCGTCAGAATTAACAGCCGGTAGTGGAAGCTTCCGACAGGAAGTGCCTCCAGTCTTTTTAGTAACATGCTCTCTCTCCTTTATATTTTCATTTAATAGCTTTAATTAATTATTGGGATTATACTGCAATAACAAGCAAATTGCAAATCTTTCTATCTGCGGAAACTGCCTTTTTATGCCAAAAAAGAACACCCGATTATTGAAATCAGGTGTTCTGATAATCTTATATGCATTTTTTATAAATTACAATTTTATCACACCAACTGCATTGAGGAAAATTACAACTAACAAAGCAGGAGTAACATAACGGATAACGATAAAGAAGAAAGGTAAAAATTTGCTTAAGTTAAGCGAGCCGTTATTAGTCAATTCTTCCTTAATACTATTTTTATCAACTACATAGCTCATGAATATGACGATTAACAAACCACCTAAAGGCATCAAAATATTGGATGACAAATAATCAAACCAATCAAAGAATCCTCTGCCCATAAATGTAACATCGCCAAGCAGGCTTGCCTTATCAGCCGATAACGTTGCCAAAATGCCAATTACAAAAATAATTAACCCATTAATAAGAACGGCTACCGTTCTGGAAATACCTTTTTCTTCGGTCATGTAAGCAACCGGCACTTCAACAAGCGAAAGCATAGCTGTGGTAGCTGCAATAGAAGTCAAGAAGAAAAATGCAATCAGCAAAAGGTTGCCAAAAGGCATCTGCGAAAACACTAACGGAATTGTCATAAACAACAACCCCGGACCTGCCCCCGGCTCGAGGCCAAAAGAAAACACTGTTGGGAAAATAGCAAGTCCAGCCAGCAAGGATACAAGAGTATCAGACAAAGCAACCTTGGCTGCTGTGCCCAAAAGATTATTGTCCTTGGTAAAATAGCTTGCATAGGTTATCATCGTACCAATACCAAGTGAGAGTTTGAAAAAAGCCAGGCCTAAAGCAGTCAATATTGCGGCACCAGAAAGCTTACTGAAATCTACCTCAAAAAGAAATCTTACGCCGTCCATTGCTCCTGGTAAAGAAAGAGCTCTTATATCACAAATAATTATCAGAATAAACAATACCGGCATTAATGTTTTTGTAACGCGTTCGATACCGTTTTTGATACCCATGATTAAAATCGCTGATACTACAACCATAACAACAAACTGCCAAAAGATTGGCGTCAGCGGTCCAATAACAACGGAACCAAATTGGGTCTTAGCAGTTTCCATAGTAATTTCTGCGAAATCCCCGCTGATTGCCTTTATCAAATAATAATAGACCCAGCCGGCAACACAACTATAAAAAAACATTATTAAATAAGAAGAGGCAACTCCCATTTTACCGATGAATTTGCCACCAGTACCTGGTGCCAATGTTGCAAAAGCGCCTACAGCGCCTTTACGCGATTTTCTTCCCAGATAAAACTCGCTCAGCATTACAGGTAAACCAACAAATATAATACAAAGCAAATAAACCAGAAGAAAGGCACCGCCGCCATATTGTCCTGTCAGGTAAGGAAACTTCCAAATATTTCCTAACCCCACAGCAGACCCCAAAGTTGCAAAAAACACCGCTAATCCAGATGAGAACATGCCCCTATCCATTAAATTACATCCCCTTTGATGTATATTATTTTACTGTTATACCAGCTTTATCCCTGTATTCGATATACTCACGCAGGCTATAACTAATAATTTGTCCAATTTTGTCCTGCCAGGGAGTTATAAACATTGTACCGATCTTTGGCAATGGCACAACGGCACGACCTCCGTCAAGTGCAACCATCGTAATAATATCAACAGCATTGATGCCATATCTAAGCACGTATCTTTGCATATAAGCCCTTGGATCAGAAAACTTGGTTGCCCAATCTTCTCTATAGGGTGCCAAAAAGTCATTCTTATCCATTTCCATCAGACTTTTTCTTTCTGTTGCAATACTTATCATAAGATCGTTTTTAAAAACCCAAGTACCAAGGCGCCTCTGCGCAACCCACTCATCGGACTTAGATGCCATTATTGCTTCCTTATACTGAGTATAGTTCATAATAACAACCTCCTCAAAATATGGTTATAAAATAATTATATCATACCTAAATATGCTTTTAAAAATGATATTCAGATTTGTTTGATATTTCAGTACATTTCAAATTTTTGTGTCATTAATTTGCTAGTCGGTATACACAAAAGCAAAAAACACCATTGCAATTTGCAATAGTGTTTCACGGATATGCTTTTTATTCTTCCTCACAGAGCGACGTTGAAGCTTCGTCTTCTTCCCTCATTAAGTAAAAAGCTATTGCGCCGGTAAGGGAAGCAATTGCCGTTAAGCCAAGTGCGATCATACTTGTCTCCAGGTGTAGTTTTTCGCTAGCTACACCGTAGCTGCCCAGGAATCCAAAGAAGATAAAAGCGGCTGCAGATACAAGTTTAATCGTTCTTTCAGGAATTCTTTTACACATAACTATACCGACGATAATGCCAATGCCGTCAGCAATCATCATGCCTGTTGTTGTACCAACAAGAAGCCATAAAGGATTCTCAGGAAATTTTGTAGCCAAGGCAATTGTTGCAAGCTGAGTTTTATCACCCATTTCAGCAATAAAGAAGGCGATAGCAACTGTTGCTACTGCGCCGTATTTAGAAGTACGATTTTCTTCCCCTTCCAACTTATCTCCGCGGATGGTCCAAAGACCAAAAAATATGAAAGACAAAGAGGCTATTCCCTGTATCCATATTTCAGCTGACTGAAAACGTGTTATGTAGTTACCGACTGCTACAGCAAGTGCATGATTAAAAATTGTTGCAATAAAGACACCAAGCATTACTTTCGACGCCTTATACTTTGTAGCAAAAGCCATAGCCAAAAGTTGTGTTTTATCCCCCATCTCCGCCAAAACGACGGCACCAGCTGAAACCAAAAAAGCAACCAAATCCAAATACATTCTCTTCATCCTCTCAAATTTTTTAGATAAAAAAAAAGACTTCCGGCATGATTTGTTCAAAACAAATCACGCCAAAAGTCTCGTTACCCTGACAGGCTACAAAGCCAGGCAAACATTCTCGCCAGCATGTTGACTTTGTATATAAAACTACTCCCTTTTAACTTTCCCATATTACAATATTTTTTATAATCTTGTCAACACAAAATATTACTTCTTTAACGATACAGAATCTATCTCTTCACCTTTTTGCGTAAATGCCTGAATCTTCATTTCGCCGGCATTGGTTTCCAACACAAGATAATTTGGCAGAGATGGCTGTGGGTTTACCGCAGCTTCCAGAGAAATTTGTTTCGGCCCGTTTACCCTCAACCGCTCTCCTGCTGCACCTGTAGAAATATAAATTGTTCCCTTTTCTGCAGCCACTCCTTCATATAAAGGTACTGTTCTGCGGTAGGAATGGATATGACCGGTAAAAACCACGTCAACCTTGTATTTATCAAAAAGCGGCATGAAGGTGTCGCCAATTTCATTAAAACTGCCATCAACTCTGAAATTGAAAATATGTTTGTGCATCAAAACCACTTTCCAAGGCTTATTAGTAGAAGCAAGATCTTTTTCTGCCCAAGCTAATTCTTTGGCAAATAAATCAGGCTTAAACTCTGCTAATTCTTCTTTTTGTGTGTCGATTACAGTAAAATGCACATCGCCATAATCGTATGAATAAAAATATTCATTGAAGTCCTCAATTCCGTTTGCCGGCAGAGTAAAAAGATTCAAATAGGTATGGGGTTCCGTCATTTTCCAATTCAGAGTATAGTCTTCATGGTTGCCGATGATAGGTGCCAGAGGAATTTTTTCTATCATACCATCAACAGCCTCAAGCCAACGTGCCCACTGCCAATATTGTTCGCCGTTATCAACAAGGTCACCCATATTGATAAAGAATTGCGCATCAGGATTTTTAGCCCAAGCCATCTTTGCGGTTCTTGCCCACGTGCCATAATCTACGCTTTGCGAATCCGGAAAGATAAGAGCTTTCGTTCTTACACCATTATCCGTATTGAAGGTTTCCCACGCAGTATAATCTTTGCCGTCGTTAATCCTGTATTCATAAGAAGTATTACCCTTTAAGCCGCTTATTCTTATGATATGCTGATACTTTTTACCTTGGTCGGTCGCAAACTCATTTTGTTTTGCGGTAATTTTTAATACATCACTATGTCCTTGTTCACGGTATTCGAGAAAAGACATGGGACGCGGCAATTTAGACTGCCACGTGATAGTACGTTCAGTTCTATTATCTTTAGTAATATTTTGCATAACCGCAAAAGCATCAGCATCACCGACAACAATCGGAGTCTGTGAAAATACAGATTTAAGAGTACCGCCAGATAAAGCAAGATTCGCAGACGGCGGTTTTATAGAAAACTCTGGCGGAAATTGCTGTTTCTGTATCAAGCTACAGCCGCCAGTCACAAGCACTATTAAAGCTACTAAAATGATTATTATTTTTTTCATAATTTTTACTCCATTAAACTGAGATTTTAAAATACAATGCTACTTGTAAAATCATATCATATTGCTATGACAGTTGGTCAAGTGACATTTTCGTGTCATCATTTCGTCAAATAGCATATGCTATTTTTATATATGGTCGACAATATTACATTTTTAACACAAATATGTAAGCATATATGCTTGACACTTATCAATATTTCATTCTATAATTTAGTCACAACAAGATAAACGAATATTCTGTTTTCCTCTAGAGGGTTTAAATCCCCCTTCTTCATGTTTGAAATTATTCAATGAGGGGAAGTGCGCAAAATGACATATGCCGACAAACTCTTGAATCAAGCAATTTTAATGGTTTTGGAAAATACTAGTCAAGCTGAATTGGAGAAAGTATGTCCTATTGATGGTGAAGCGCTTGGTTGGTACTTTTGGCTGCCAGGCATTGCCGGACCATATGAACTCGTTTTGCAGAAATGGCATAAGCACGCTGATTTAGAAGAAACAACCTTTCTTCTAAAATATTATCCTACTCCCGGAGAAGAAATTTTTGCCGATTTTTCTTGTGCAGAACAAATCGTCAGATTAAGTTCTTGTTTTGAAGACCAGCTTCTCGAAGATGAAATAGAAGAATTACCCTCCCCTCTATTCGATGAAGCTGTTGATTTAAGATATTTAGGCATACCGAGGCTACAAAGCCGCAGCTTTTTTGAAGATAATCTTTTTCTCATTGGTACGATAACCATTTTTATGAATCAGGATGAATTAATTAAAAGTGCCTTGGAAACCCAAACCAGCTATCTTCAGTATTCTGAAAATGGCTTGCCTGCTGAAAAAGAAACCGAACTTGTTGAATTAACAGGCAATGATGATTTTGATCGAAAAGTTAAAGGACTCGATGTCTGTCATCCATTCTATGATTTTTTGACAAATACCCTTTTTGCTTCCGTATTCTTGCGAGCGGTGAAATCAGAATTCTATTCAACGACTGGCATAATTTCTTACAGAATGGACAAAGAAGGCTACCAAAACGAATATATGAATGAAGTCAGACAAGTTGAGCTATGCAACTACTATAAAGAAGGCATCAAAGTATAAGAATAATACATAAAAAAACTCCGGAATATACATTCCGGAGTTTTTTTAACTTTTACTTTCAGAATCAGTCTGATCCAATTGCAGAATTTTTTCGGCATCAGCAGAAGTTGTTTGCGTAAGACCGCGTAATTTCAGCTGCATTCTGCGTGTTCGCGTTCCCACAAGTTTATCAAGTTCTTCATTGGCCTGCGTCAGTCTGGTCTGTGTAGCCCTCAAGGCATCAGCAAATTTATCAAACTCGGTTTTTACCGCGCCAAGTACTTTCCAGACTTCACTGCTGCGCTGTTGAATGGCAAAGGTCTTGAAGCCCATCTGCAGGCTGTTTAAAAGTGCTGCCATCGTGCTTGGTCCCGCTAAGTTTACGTGATAATCGCGCTGTAATACTTCAATCATGCCCCGATTGACAACTTCGGCATAAAGACCCTCAAATGGTAAGAACATGATGGCAAAATCTGTTGTATTAGGTGCGTCAATATATTTATCTCTAATATCCTTTGCTTCGGCCTTAATTGTATTGAGCAGCAATTTGACGCAGTTTTGAATTTCTTCGGCATTGCCTCTTTCATAGGCGTCACGTAGATTACCATAAGTTTCGCCAGGGAACTTGGAGTCTATCGGCAAATAGACGAATGAGCCATCTGCTGAAGGTAGTTTGATTGCGTACTCGACAACCTTGCCGCTGCCTTTTTTTGTTTCAATATTGACCGCATACTGCTCAGCGGACAAAATTTCTTCCAAAATAGCTCCTAATTGAATTTCGCCTAAAATCCCTCGTGTTTTAACATTACTCATAACTTTTTTCAAATCGCCTACACCCTGAGCTAAAGACTGCATTTCACCAAGGCCTTTATAAACCTGTTCTAATCTGTCATTAACCAGTTTGAAAGATTCCGTCATTCGCTCATTTAGTGTTTTTTGCAGCTTTTCATCAACTAATTGACGCATATCATCAAGTTTTTTATTGTTGTCTGCCTGCAGATCACCAAGCTTCCGCTCAACACTCAAGCGGATATTTTCCAGCTTTGCAGTCGATTCTGCGGAGTAGGTTTGTAACCGCTTTTCCACCTGCGACAAAGAATCGGATAACAGGCGTTGATTTTGGTCGAGTTTTTCCTGCATATTTTTATCCATATCTTTAACGATACCATTCTGCGTGTCATTGGTGCTGCGTAAAGTTTTCAAGATAATACTGCCAAAGTTATTCATCGTTTCCTGCATATTACGATTCAGTTCTGAGCGCAGCCCTTCCTGCTGCCTGTAAACATCATTACGCAACTGGTCAAGCTGCAGTTTGATGCCCAATAGCTGCTCTGATTGGTTGCTTGAAGCTGATTTGCGATATAAAACAAATAGCAATATCAAAATTAATACATTAAAAAACAAACTCAAAAAAACAATGTTGTCCATCTAAAAGCCTCCCAGAGCATTAAATATCTTTATTTATTTTCGACGACAAAGCCGGCATTCCTTTAATTAGAAATATCTTATTTTTTATATGTCCAATATTAGGTTCATCTTTTGCAAATTAATACTGATCTGCAAATAAAAATACCCTTACACAAAAGGTAAGGGTATTTTTGCATATACTCATTTATGAATTTGTTTTATAAACTACGCCGCCAGTAGCCTGGTTGG
>CAYTOV010000027.1:0-14206 GCA_964439485.1 uncultured Acidaminococcales bacterium
GACTGCTTGCAGGCGAATTGTCGCGTGTGGAAGCAGCCAGAGGAACTCTTCAACCCTTGCCGATAGACTATTGAATGCAACAACTTGTCGCGTGTGGAAGCGGCCAGAGGAACTCTTTAGCCCTTGTCTTGATATAATATCGCTTTTGGATTATATTTTAAGAGAATTTTAAATTTAAGGTGTTGACAAATGCACCGTTATAACTTAAAATAATCTACGTTGTCAGTGACAACTGCGGAAATAGCTCAGCGGTAGAGCACCGCCTTGCCAAGGCGGGGGTCGCGAGTTCGAATCTCGTTTTCCGCTCCACTAGTACTTCAGGCTTCCTCTGGTGAGGAAGCCTTTTTGCTCATTGTAGTTGCGGTGCAAGTGAACAGCCGTCGTGCCTTGTCAAAGATAGGACTTTGTGGTATGATACTATGAGCGGTTTTTATAATGATTTATTAAAAACAGGCTGAATTTTCAGTCAAGAGATAAGTTTTAAGAAGTGACATATTATTAAGGAGGCTTTTTTAGATGAATGTATCTGTAGAAAGAGTAGCAAATGAAGCAACCATCAAAATTCAATTACCAGCAGCGGAAGTAAATAAGGGTTTTGCCAAAGCAGTACAAAAAATTGCTGGTCAAGTAAATATACCTGGTTTCCGTAAAGGTAAAGCTCCTCGCAATATTTTAGAAATGCATGTTGGCAAAGAAGCAATTAAACAAGAGGCTTTTGAAATGGTCGCCAATGATTGTTTCCGTAAAGCTATGGCTGATGAGAAACTTATTCCTGTCGGCGATCCTGATGTTAAAGAATCTACTTTTGAAGAAAATACCGATATGGAATTGGTATTGACCATAACAGTAAAACCAGAACCTAAACTGGGCGAATACAAAGGCCTTGCAGTTGAGAAAAAAGAAGCAGTTGTAACTGATGAACAAATCGATGCGGCAGTTGAAGAACTGCGCAGCCGTGGCGCAAAAATGGTAGTGGCTCCTGAAGCTGTAATCATGAAAGGCGATTTCGCAATTATTGATTTCGCAGGTACTGTAGATGGCGAACCGTTCAGCGGCGGCGAAGGCAAAGGCTATCCGTTGGAAGTTGGTTCCGGCAGCTTTATCCCTGGATTTGAGGATCAATTGGTTGGACTCAAAGCTGGAGATTCCACTGATGTTAATGTTACCTTCCCAGAAGAGTATTTTGTCAAAGAGCTTGCTGGTAAAGAAGCCGTTTTCAAAGTAAATGTTCAAGATGTTAAACGCAAAGAATTGCCAGAACTTACTGATGAATTCGTTGCTGCCAACAGCAAATGCAAAACTGTCGAAGAACTGAAAGCTGATTATAAAGAAAAAATGCAAAAACATGCTGAGGAACAAGCAGAAGCTGATTATGAAAGAGCACTTATTCAAGCGGCTGTTGACAATGCTGAATTCGAAGTTCCGGAAATCATGGTCGAAGACCGTATCAGCCAAATGATTGAAGAACTCAACATGAATTTGGAAAACCGCAAAATGAACCTTGATGCTTATCTGAAATACACTGGCATGGACATGGAAAAACTTCGTGCAAACTATAAAGCAACTGCACTTGAGAATGTCAAAACTGACCTTGTGCTTGATGCTATTGCCAAAGCTGAAAACATTCAGGTTGGCATGGAAGATGTTGACGCAGAATTGACCAACATTGCTATGCAAAATGGCGCTAAAGTTGAAGAAGTGAAGAAAATCATCTCTTCTAACGGCAACATGGGCTTATTACTTGCTAATATCCTGCGTCGCAAATCAGCTCGCGTTGTTATTGATGGGGCAGCAAAATAATTTTGCACCAAATATTTAAAGGGGTGTGAGTAATGATGAATTTTGTGCCTATCGTTGTTGAACAATCCAGTCGGGGAGAACGTTCTTATGATATTTATTCCCGCTTATTGAAAGACAGGATTATTTTCGTAACAGGAACAATTGATGATAATATGGCGAATCTTATCATTGCACAGCTTTTATTCCTGGAAGCAGAAGATCCGAATAAGGATATACACCTGTATATCAACAGCCCTGGCGGCAGTGTCAGTGCTGGCATGGCTATTTATGATACAATGCAATATATCAAACCTGAAGTTTCGACGATTTGTATGGGTATGGCAGCCAGTATGGCTTCCGTTCTCCTTGCTGCCGGGGCTAAGGGTAAACGTTTCACCCTGCCTTACGCACGCGTAATGATTCACCAGCCTTTGGGCGGTGCTCAGGGCCAGGCTACTGAGATTGAAATTCACGCTCGTGAAATTCTCCGTATCCGTGACGAAATGAATGACATTATGGCTAAACACACAGGTCAACCAAAAGAAAAAATCCAAATAGATACAGAGCGCGACTATTATCTTACAGCTGTAGAAGCCAAAGCATATGGCTTGGTCGACGAAATACTTACCCGTAAACAATAAAGGGATAAGCGTAAGATAAAAATTAAGATGCGCAAGGAGTAAAAGATATGAACTTTGGCGATGGGAACGATAACAGCTATACCTGTTCTTTCTGTGGTAAAAAGCAGGGGCAAGTGCGCAAGCTTGTTGCGGGCCACAACGTCTTTATCTGTGATGAATGTATTGAAGTCTGCAATGAAATGCTGGCGGAAGAATTCAGCACACAGCCACAGCCTTTAGATGGCGAACTGCCGAAACCTCAGGAAATTAAGTCGATTCTTGATCAGTATGTTATTGGTCAGGATGAAGCCAAGAAAACTTTGGCAGTTGCTGTTTACAATCACTACAAACGTATTAATTATGAAACACAGCATAAGAATGAAGATGTTGAATTGCAAAAATCCAATATCCTGATGCTAGGGCCTACAGGTAGCGGCAAAACGCTTCTTGCTCAGACTTTGGCAAAAATTCTTGATGTTCCGTTTGCAATTGCAGATGCTACGGCTTTGACCGAAGCAGGCTATGTAGGCGAAGATGTCGAGAACATTCTGCTGCGCTTGATTCAAAATGCTGATTTTGACATCGAACGTGCTGAACGTGGCATAATATACATCGATGAAATCGATAAGATTTCCCGTAAATCAGAAAACCCTTCCATTACCAGAGATGTTTCTGGTGAAGGCGTACAACAGGCTCTTTTGAAGATTCTTGAGGGAACGGTTGCCAGCGTACCACCACAAGGCGGACGCAAGCATCCACACCAGGAATTTATTCAAATTGATACGACCAACATCCTGTTTATCTGTGGCGGTGCTTTTGCCGGCCTGGAAAACATCATCGGCGCACGTATCGGTAAGAAGAGCATGGGTTTCGGCGCGGAAATAAAAACAAAAGAAGAACAAAAGATAGATTCTTTGCTTAAAAAGGTGCTTCCGGAAGATCTTATGAAGTTCGGACTGATTCCGGAGTTTGCCGGTCGTCTGCCAGTTGTAGTAACGCTTGACTCTCTTGATGTAGAGGCGTTAATACGAATCCTGAAAGAACCAAAAAATGCTCTGATTAAGCAGTATGAGCATTTCCTGGCCATGGATAATGTCGAGCTTGTCTTTGATGAAGGGGCCTTAAAGGCAATTGCTGAAGAGGCAATGAAACGCAGTGCGGGAGCTCGTGGCTTACGGGCGATTATTGAAAGCATTATGCGTGATGTTATGTATGAAGTGCCTTCCAGAGCCGATGTTAAGAAATGCATCGTTACCGAGGAAGTCATCAGGGAGCATAAACCGCCAACATTGGTGTTGGAAGAACAAAAGGCTGATTCAGCATCCTGAAAGAGATAAAGGGGAAAGGGCAGAGGCCCTTTTCCCCTTTTTGTTTATTTATGTTAAAATAAGAATAGAAGTTTGCTTAAATGATTTTATACTATTTTAGATACAGACAGTTTGCGATTGAGGAGGGTTAGATATTATGGATGAAAACAAAGTAATTCCTTTATTGCCTTTACGAGGCATGTTGGTATTCCCAGGAATGATAATAAATCTTGATGTAGGACGTGACCGTTCCATCAAGGCAGTAGAATCAGCAATGGCTGTAGACCGCAAAATTTTGCTGGTTACTCAGCGCGAAGCTGGTACGATTGAACCAAATGAAAGCGATTTATTTACCTATGGTGTTATTGCTGAAATAAAACAATTGTTGAAATTGCCGAATGGCGCTCTGCGCATTTTGGTTGAAGGTTTGTCCAGAGCCAAAATTGAGAATGTACGCGACAACAAAGATATTTATTTCGAAGCCGAAGTACAGGGAGTTGCCAGCATTATTGATGATAATAATGAAGTAGAAGCTCTCAAAAGAATGTTGATTGAAACTTTCGAACAGTGGATATTGGCAAGCAAAAAAATAACCAGCGAAGTACTTCTGACTTTCAAGGATCAGCCGGATCCAGGCAGAATTGCAGATATGATTGCCGGTTATCTGACTATCGGTATTGATGAAAAAGAAAGTGTACTGGAAGCAATTAATGTTAAAGACCGTATGAATTTGCTTTATAGCTTCCTTTGCAAAGAACTGGAAATAGCAAACATTGAGAAAAATATTTCTCAGCAGGTACGCAAACAGATTGAACAAAATCAGCGTGAGTATTATCTCCGTGAGCAGATGAAGGCCATCAACAAGGAACTTGGCGAAGGTGATGAGCGTCAGGCCGAAGTCGATGAATACAAACGCGCTATGGCTGAGCTTGATATGCCGGAAGAGGTTGTCGAGAAGATTAAGAAAGAGCTGGACCGTTTGTACAAGATGCCGCCTATGATGGCAGAAAGCGCGGTAATTCGCAGCTATCTTGATGCCTTGCTGAGTCTTCCCTGGAATAAGTTCACTGAAGATAATTTTGACCTGAAACTGGCCAAGAAAATTCTGAATGCAGATCACTACGGTTTAGAGAAGGTCAAAAAGCGTATTCTTGAATATTTGGCTGTGCGTGCTTTGACTAAACAAATCAAAGGACCAATTCTTTGTCTTGTGGGGCCTCCTGGCGTAGGTAAAACTTCGCTTGCCCGTTCGATAGCGAAAGCCATTAATCGTAAATTTACCAGGATTTCTCTGGGCGGTGTTCGTGATGAGGCAGAAATTCGTGGACATCGTCGTACTTATATCGGGGCGATGCCAGGACGCATTATTCATGGTATGCAGACTTGTGGCTGTTCCAATCCGGTATTTTTACTTGACGAAGTTGATAAGATGAATGCTGATTTCAGGGGTGATCCTGCTTCAGCTCTGCTGGAAGTGCTTGACCCTGAGCAAAACTGTAATTTCAGTGATCACTATATTGAATTCCCGTTTGATCTCTCGAACGTATTCTGGATTGTAACTGCTAATACAGTAGAAACAATACCGCCAGCTCTGCTGGACAGGATGGAAGTCATTCAACTGGCCAGTTATACCGATGACGAGAAAGTGAAAATAGCTGAACTGCATCTTATTCCTAAAGAACGTGAATTGCACGGCTTGACGGAAAAAACCATCAGTTTTACGCAGGAAGCAATTTTTCGGACGATTCGCGATTATACCCGTGAAGCAGGCGTGCGTAATTTGGAACGAAAAATTGCAGCTATCTGTCGGAAGGCTGCTCATCGTCTTGTCACAGAGAAAACTAAACGGGTTCTGGTAAATGCCAAGACCTTACATAATTTCCTTGGACCAATTATTTTCTTGGAAAGTGATCTTACCGCTAAGTCTGAAATTGGCATTTGCACTGGTCTTGCCTGGACCAGTATTGGCGGTGAACTGCTGAAAGTAGAGGTAGCAGCTACAGCCGGCAAAGGTGGACTTTTGCTGACGGGTCAACTCGGTGACGTTATGAAGGAATCAGCTCAGGCTGGTTATACTTATATTCGTTCACGTGCCAAAGAACTTGGACTTGACGAAAAATTCTATGAGAATACTGATGTACATATTCATCTGCCTGAAGGTGCTATACCGAAGGATGGACCTTCCGCAGGTATTACTATGGTTACTGCTATGGTTTCCGCTTTGACAGGGAAACATATAAAGGCAGGCCTGGCTATGACAGGAGAGATTACTTTGTCAGGGCGCGTACTGCCGGTAGGCGGCATTAAGGAAAAAATGCTGGCAGCGAACAGATATGGCGTCAAGACAATACTTTTACCGAAACTAAATATCCAGGATTTGGAAGAACTTCCGAAAAATGTGCGCAACGCAATTAACTTTATTCCCGTCAGCCACATGGACGAAGTATTAAAATTAGCACTGGAGGATTAAGATGGCAATAAATCAATGGGATTTGATCAAGGCGAAATATGCTGCATCGGCAGTACGCCCGGATCAGTACCCTGCACCCTATCTGGACGAAGTAGCTTTTATTGGCAGATCCAATGTCGGCAAGTCTTCGCTTATTAATTCGCTTACACGAAGGAACGGGCTGGCTAGAGTCAGTGGATCACCCGGTAAGACACAAACTATCAATTTTTATGAAATTGAAGGCAAAAGAATCTTAGAGGGAACAGATCAGCGCAAGCAATTTTATATCGTCGATTTGCCTGGCTACGGATTTGCCAGAACCTCAAAAGAAAATAAAGACCAGTGGTCAGGCTTTATCCGTAAGTACTTATCCGGGTCCGAACATTTGCGTCTGGTTTGTCAGTTGATTGACATCAGACATAAACCGTTGGATAGCGATATCGATTGCTATCATTGGCTTATGGGATGTGGAGTACCGGTACAGCTCATTCTGACTAAGTCAGATAAAGTTTCGAAAAATGTTGCCGCTTCACAAAAGGCTTTAT
Source organism: uncultured Acidaminococcales bacterium (assembly GCA_964439485.1). GTDB lineage: Bacteria > Bacillota > Negativicutes > Acidaminococcales > Acidaminococcaceae > RZYP01. The sequence goes on from CAYTOV010000027.1 coordinate 6,701, forward strand.
TTAAACGTGAACTTGGTTTGGATGATGAACGCATAATGACTTATACTTCAAGCCAACATACCGCACGAGGAGAACTAATAGCCAGAATCATGGAGTATATGCAGCCGTCTGACGGAGAGGAATACAAGGAAGAACGGGAATGATTTTTCAAGGAACGCTTTTTGTATTGTCTGCAGTAGTTGGCTGGTTTTTTAATCTGGCTGGTATGCCTATACCGTGGCTTTTAGGTGGTTTGGCTGTTGCTCTTGTTGCTAAGACGCAATTTGCTGAGAAGGCTTCCTGGCCACGAGCCTATCGTAGTGCAGGCCTGGTAGTTATCGGCTATAGCATCGGTCGGTATCTTACCGTTCCGGCTTTGCGTGAGGTGCCGGGACAGCTTGCCGGTATGGTGGGTGCTACCGTTTCTGCTGTTTTGGTAGCATTAGCGATAGCCTGGTGGACAGCAAAAAAAGAGAATCTTGATTTGCAAAGCTGTGTGATGGGAATCATGCCCGGCGGCTTTACACAGATGGCGATAATGTGCGATGAGGATGACAGAGCAGATAAAAATATAGTCATTCTGATGCAGAGCTTGCGGTTGATGTCTGTTATTGTAGCGGTACCATTTTTAGTTATGCATTTTTTAGATGCAAAGATAGTGGGCACAACAGCTTCTTTAGCGGTAAATGATGGATTGTCTTACTGGTATATACTGCCTGCAGCAGCTGTTGGCGGTATTATTGCTGATAAATTGAAGATTTCAACGCCTTATCTGATGGCACCGATTATAATTGCTATGGCTGCTTCTTTGCAGTTGGGCACTCTGAATACAATTGACCCTGTTTTGATGATGGCCGCACAGATAAGTATCGGTCTTAATATGGGTATGGGCCTTGATCCAAGGGAACTGTGTGAACTTAAGCGTATCTTGCCTTATACCTTTGCAGGGATTATTGTGATGCTGATGGTTAGCATTGGTGTTGCTCTTATTTTGTCTGCGCATTATGGTTATAGTCTGGTGACCGCCTTTTTGGCAATGGCTCCCGGCGGTTTGGGAGAAATGTGTTTAGTGGGATTAAGCCTCAACGAAAGTGTTTCGGTTATCCTTATTTATCAATTATCCCGCTTTTTATTTTTAAATATAGCCGTGCCACTGGGACTCAATCTGTATTTTGGGAAAAAGCCGGAAAAAGCCTTGGAACGGTAGAAATACTTTGCAGAAACAATAATATCTTTCTCTTAGCTTGACTTGAATTTTCCTAAAGGTTATAATGAAGTCATAATTTAATATTGCATATAGGTGCTCTTAGGAGCTTAATTAGGAAGTCGGTCAAAATCCGACGCGGTCCCGCCACTGTATTGGTTAGCAGCTTTTATATTATTACTGTGTAACCAGAGCCAGAACAACTGCCTGTATGGGAATCACTGCTAGTACCTGCGAGAGACAGGGATGGGATGCCGGAAGTTTTCACCAGAAGCTGGGGAGAACATGAATAGGTTATTAAACCGTCTTTCGTTCGTATGAAAGACGGTTTTTTTATCTGCCATTCTCAAATTTTCCTTTTCCTCCTTTTGGGTGTTTGAGAGTCACCCACTTTATGTTTATGGTAATTGACTAAAAAACTTAATAAGCAGTAAAAAATAAGAGCGGTCTGGACAACTGCTCTTATTTTTTTGCCTTATTTGGAAACATTCGTATTGTCTTTGTGCAGTACAAACAATAGTATATGCAAAATGAAATAAACTTTACATCCACTTAAGGCCTCTATATAATAAGAATAGCAATGAAATTGCAAACGATGATGGCTTCTGCGCAAGCGGAGGAGGGTATATTGAATAGAATTGTTATTTGTGACGACGAAACTGAAGATTTGCGGAACGTAAATGATCTGGTCATGTCTTGTTGCCAAAAAAATGGTATTGATGCTAAGACAATTCTTTTTACCAGAGGTGATGAGTGCTTGCAATATTTACGTGAAAAATCAGCCAGATTAGTTCTGCTTGATATTTATTTGCAGGATATTTCTGGGTGTGAAGTAGCAAGAATACTGCGCGGATTTGATGACAAATGTGCTATAGCCTTTGTAACCAGCAGTCGTGAATACGCTTTGGATGGGTTTGAGGTCGGTGCTTGCCATTATTTGGTGAAGCCGTTTACCGAAGAGCAGATAGAGCAAGCTTTGGTGCGTTGTAATCTTATTGAGCATAGGGAAAAGAAATATTTAATGCTCAACAATAACCATGTAGGGATCAAAGTTGATTTAGGCTTAATAGTTTATATTGAAGTTTATGACAAGCAAAGTATCATTCATCTGCGCGATGGCAGGACGCTAAAAACCTACCAGACTCTTTCAGAATTGGCAAGAGATTTAGACGGCGATGTTTTCTTAAGAACACATCGCAGCTATTTGGTTAATATGAGCTATATACATCTTGTACAAACTACAGAATTTGTTTTGACTACAGGTGAGAAGGTGCCCATACGACAGGCCGGCCGGAAAGAAATCAAAGAGACCTATATGGAATACCTATTCTCTTCCGTGAGGGGGGAGGGTAATGACAATTAGTAATATCTATCCAATTATTTATCTGATATTAGCCACAGTTCCTTTTAGCTTTTTGCAATATTACCCATTTTTAACTAAGCTAAGAGTTCCTAAAACAGTTATTGCTTCGATATACGGGGCTTTACTGTTAAGTGAATTAATATTATTTCACCATTATAATTACATAGTTATCGCAGACTTTTTAATTCTTTTTTATCTCTTACATATTATTCTTTCACTTGTTGTGGTACGCAGCAGTTTTTACAAACAGCTTTTTGTCACTCTTGTGATGGTGATTTACCAATTACTTTTGGTTGGAGTCTCCATTGCCTGTGAAAGGTGGACACTGGCTGAAAGCGGTCTGCCGCCATATCTTATTGCGAATCTTTTGCTTGTTTTGCAATTTGCCCTCACCTATCAAATTTTCTTTAAATTCATGCGAGAGAAGATCAGTTCCTTTGTAACATATGAGGATGATACTGTATGGAGATGGATATGGCTGGTTCCTACATGCATTTTGGCTATTATTCTCGCAACCAAGCAGTTTACTATAGGCGCAGATGTAAACCTCTATAGCATACTTGTCCGCCTTTTTGCCGGTACGGGTGCTTTAGCCTGCTGCTTAATTTTGGTTGATTCTATTGAAGCAATTCGTGAAAAAGAACGTTTACAAAGCAATTTAAAATTAACTAAAAAATTGCAGAAGGTTCAGGCTTATCATTATGAATCATTATATGAAAATATGGCAGCGACCCGAAGAATAAGACATGACTTACGGCACCAGTTTTTTGTTTTACAAAATTATCTGGAAAACGGACGTGCCAAGGAAGCTTTGGCTTATTTATATAAGTATCAGGGGGATTTAAGCAAACAAGAGAGTACGCCGTTGTGCGCCGTACCGGTGCTTGATGCTTTATTAAAAAATTGGCAGGAAACGGCTGCAAATTATGGTATTAAAACTGACATGAGGCTAGAGCTTCCGCCAAAGTTGCCGGTTGATGACTTTGATTTATGCGTTTTGGTGGGCAATTTGTTGGAAAATGCCAGCGAAGCTTGCCAGTGCGTGCAGCAAAATGAGCGGCAGGCAACGCTTAAAATGCGGGTGATTGGCAATATCCTGGTTTTGACATTGGATAATACCTTTGATGGTAAATGCGTCTATAGTGGCAATCGCCTTCTTTCCAGCAAGCGTGAATATCGCGAACCGGGAATTGGTCTGGCCAGCGTAGAAGACATTGCCAACAAATATCAAGGAGAACTGCAAATAAAACAGAAGGACAAGATTTTCTGCGTTTCAGTTTTATTAAATGGTGCAGTTGGCTGAAGAGTTTTTTAGAGGATACTTGACAGCTGGTTATTGCATTGTTATTATTGAGTGAGTATAAATTCATATAAGACAAGCTATGAGCGGAAGTAGTAAAAGTACGGGTTCAGCAGAGAGGAAATGCGAGGCTGAGACATATCCGAACCAGCGGCTTTGAAGTCGTCCGTGAGCTGGCAGACTGAACAGAGTAGGTTTGCCCGTTTCTGTGCGTTAAACAGTTTGAGTTGTCCGGATTTTTTCCGGGAATATGGGTGGTACCGCGGAAGCTATTTTTTCGTCCTATGTCTTTGACATAGGATTTTTATTATTTTAAGGAGGATTTAAAATGTCAGAAGAACATAATATACCAAAGGTTTATGACCCTGCCAGTGTCGAAAAGAAATGGTATGAGTACTGGGAGAAAAACGGCTATTTTCATGCTGAAGTTGAAAAGGATAAGGAAGCTTTCAGCATCGTTATTCCACCACCAAACATTACCGGACAGCTGCATATGGGCCATGCCCTGGATAATACATTGCAGGATATTTTGATTCGTTGGCACAGAATGCTGGGCCACAATACATTATGGATGCCTGGTTATGACCATGCCGGTCTTGCTACTCAGATCAAAGTTGAAGAAGTACTGAAAAAAGAAGAGGGCAAAACACGTTATGATTTAGGCCGCGAAGAGTTTTTGAAACGAGTCTGGGCCTGGAAAGAACAATACGGCGACCATATCATCAACCAATTGAAGTGTCTGGGTGTTTCCTGTGATTGGGAGCGCAAACGTTTCACTATGGATGAGGGTTGTTCGGAAGCAGTACGTGAAGTATTTGTTTCTCTTTATGAGAAAGGTCTTATTTATCAAGGCAGCAGGATTACTAACTGGTGTGTAAACTGTAATACGGCGCTGTCTGATATCGAAGTCGAACACGAGGATGAAGCTGGCCATTTATGGCATATCCGTTATCCTGTCGTGGAAGAAGAAGGTACCTATTTAACTATTGCCACAACCAGACCGGAAACAATGCTTGGTGATACTGCTGTAGCAGTTAATCCGGAAGATAAACGTTATGGACATCTTGTTGGCAAAACACTGCGCTTGCCTTTAACTGACAGGATTATTCCTATCATTGCTGATTCTTACGTAGACCTCGAATTTGGAACAGGTGCTGTTAAAATTACGCCTGCTCATGACCCTAACGACTTTGAAATGGGCATGCGTCATAACCTGGAAAGCATCGTAGTAATAGGCATGGACGGCCATATGACAGCAGAAGCCGGTAAATATGCAGGACAAGAACGCTATGAATGCCGCAAAAATTTGGTACGTGAACTGGATGAGCAAGGTTTCTTGGTGAAAGTCGAGGAACATAATCATGCGGTAGGACACTGTCAACGCTGCCGCACTGTTGTGGAACCACTGGTTTCCAAACAATGGTTTGTTAAGATGGCACCACTTGTTCAAGCTGCTGTTGATTGTGTGGAAGATGGACGCACGCAGTTTGTGCCTGAACGTTTCACCAAAACCTATACTGGTTGGATGGATAATATCCGCGATTGGTGTATTTCCCGTCAAATCTGGTGGGGACATAGAATACCAGTCTGGTATTGTGACGACTGCGGCGAAGTGATAGCTTCCCGTACAGATATTACTGTCTGTCCTAAATGCGGCGGCAAACTTCGTCAGGACGAGGATGCCCTTGATACTTGGTTCAGCTCTGCTTTATGGCCATTTTCGACCATGGGTTGGCCGAAGAAAACTGAGCTTTTGGAGCAATTCTATCCAACAAGCGTGCTTGTTACCGGTTATGATATAATTTTCTTCTGGGTTGCTCGTATGTTGATCATGGGCATGGAATTCATGAAGGAGATTCCTTTCGAGAAGGTCTTCATCCATGGCCTGGTGCGCGATAGCCAGGGGAGAAAGATGAGTAAATCTCTTGGCAACGGTATCGATCCGTTGGAAGTAATTGATAAATATGGCGCTGATACCTTGCGTTTCATGCTGATTACGGGCAATACACCTGGTAACGATATGCGTTTCTATTGGGAACGTGTGGACGCAACCCGCAACTTTGCCAATAAAATCTGGAATGCTTCCCGTTTTGTGCTGATGAATATGGAGGGCTATGACCATGAGGCTAAATTAGCACCTTATACTTTGGCCGACAAGTGGATTTTGTCACGGTTGGCACACACTGAAAAAGAAGTTACCGACTTACTCGGACGTTTCGAACTGGGCGAAGCCGGCCGGCTTGTTTATGAATTCATCTGGGGTGAATTCTGTGACTGGTATATCGAACTTGCCAAACCACGTCTTTACAACAAAGAAAATGCAGAAGAGAGAGCAACGGCTCAGCATGTAATCTGCGAGGCCCTGAGCTCCTCCATGAAGCTGCTGCATCCTTATATGCCTTTTATCACCGAAGAAATCTGGCAATGCCTGCCGCATGAAGGCGATAGCATCATGGTAGCTGCTTGGCCTGAGAGCGACGAGCAATTGTTTGATGCTGAAGCCGAAGCTGCTATGAATGCTATGATGGAAGCTATCAAAGCTATTCGTAATATGCGTGCAGAAGTAAACGTTGCTCCTGGCAAAAAAGTTCCGGCTATTTTGCTTGTTGCCGACGAATTACAGCCAGTAGTTGCTGCTAACCAGTCCTATATAAAACTGATGGCAAGTGTCGACGAATTAAGCATATTGCCAGCTGGCGGCGACAAACCGGAAAACGCCATGGCTGCTGTGACTAAGGGAATTGAAGTTTACCTGCCGCTCAAAGGTTTGATAGATGTTGAAAAAGAAACGCAGCGCCTCAACAAAGAGCTTGATGGTATGACCAAAGAAATCGGTCGTATTGAAGGCAAATTAAATAATGCAGGCTTCCTGGCGAAAGCACCAGCGGAAGTTGTTGAAAAAGAAAAGACAAAAGCTCAGGAAATTGCGGTTAAGATGCAAGCTATCCAAGAGCGTCTGACTTATTTGAAGAATCTGGAATAAAAAGCAATTGGCGCGTTAAACCGCGCCAATTTTGCTCATTGCGGAGGAAAAATCATGAATTACACAGAAACCTTAGCCTACTTGGATAGTTTGGGTAAATTTGGCATTAATCTCGGCATGGAGAGGATAGAAGACCTCTTAAAAGAACTGAATAATCCTGAACAAAAAGTCAGGACAATTCATGTCACCGGTACTAATGGCAAGGGCTCAGTAACCAGTATGATTACCAATATCTTATTGGTGAGCGGCTTGAAAGTTGGAAAATTTACCTCTCCCCATCTGGTCAGATATAACGAACGGATTGAAGTGGACGGAAAAGAGATAAGTGACGAAGATTTTGCCTTGGTAGTTACCGCTGTCAGGCGTGCTGTAGAAAGCGTTATGGCAAAGGGAACTGACCAGCCGACGCAGTTTGAAGTACTGACGGCAGCTGCTTTTCTGCATTTTGCCCTGCAAAAGCTGGATTACGCTGTGATTGAAGTTGGTCTTGGCGGTCTTTGGGATTCTACGAATGTTATTACGCCGGTAGTTTCTGTAATTACCAATGTTAGTCTTGATCATACAGATCGCTGCGGCAAAACCGTTGAAGAAATTGCGATGCAAAAAGCCGGCATCATTAAAGATGGCGTACCGGTTGTTACGGCGGCAGAAGGAGAGGCTTTAGGCCCGATTCAGGC
>CAYTOV010000028.1:0-4418 GCA_964439485.1 uncultured Acidaminococcales bacterium
TATTTATTTCATTTTTAGGGTGGGTTAGATTTTGTGCTAGTTCTCCGTCGTTAGTTAGTAACAAAAGACCTTCAGTGTTATAATCCAAACGTCCTACTGGGAAAACCCTTTCCGTTAAATCACTCAAAAAATCAGCAACGGTACGTCTTCCCCGCGGATCAACCATCGTAGTGACAACGCCCCTCGGCTTGTAAAAAATATAATAGACCTTTTTTTCGTTTTTTATAGGCTTACCATCAACAGTAATGAAAGCCTTTGAGCCAAACTTAGCTCCTAGCTCTTTTATTAACTTGCCATTAACTTTTACCCTGCCAGCTAAAATGATTTTCTCTGCCTCACGTCGTGAAGCAATGCCAGCAGCAGCAAGTATTTTTTGTAAACGTTCTTCCATATTAATACCTCAATTTTCGTATCATAATATATTTTACCATAGACCTTCTGCAACTGCAGATATTTTCAAAAAAACCGGAACGTATACGATCCGGTTTTTTAAGAGATTGCTTGATCTTTAACACTTTGCAACACAGATAAATCTTCAGGTAATGCTGGCAAGTCCTCTATGGAATTAAAACCAAAAGTGGTTAAAAATAGTTCGGTAGTTCCATATATAATTGGTTTGCCAATTGATTCCTTGCGACCAGCTTCACAAATCAGACCTGTGTCTAAAAGTGTGTTAACAACACCATCCACTTTTACACCGCGAATTGCTTCCATTTCAGACCTCGTGACTGGTTGTTTAAAGGCGATAATGGCCAAAGTTTCCATAGCAGCGCTGGAAAGCTTTAGTTCTTGCTGAGAAATAAGCTGACGAATTAAATTATCAAAATCCGGTTTTGTAACTAGCTGGTAGCCATCCGCTACACATCTTACGCAAATACCTCTATTCTTACTGCGATAATCTTCCTCCAAAAGGGCGATTAATCTTTCTACGGTTTCCGTCTCGGTTTGCAATATATCTGCAATCCTTTTTTTAGTTAGTGGCTCCCCAGAGGCAAATAATAGTGCCTCAACATGACCACGTAAGTAATCATAGAACATCAGTCATATCCTCCCTAAGAAAGATAAATATCGTTGAAAAAGGTCGAGCTTGGCGTATTGTAATACGATTCAATCTCATTAATTCAAGAATAGCCAAAAAACTGGCAACTATTTCACTTCTTGAAACATTATTCGTAATAAGTGCTGAAAATTCCAGCGAATGATTATTTTTCTCCAACAAATCAATGATTTTGTTCATTTTATCTTGAACATTAAATCTTTGACGCTCTATCAATGCCGGTTCATGTTCCTGTATAGTAAGCAATCCATTTAATGAGTCAATTAAATCATCAAATGAAAAAGGTTTGATTTTTTTCCTAATATCTGGGAATTGCATCGGCTTACGCTGATGATAGCCCAGCGCCGTTGCTAAGGATTCCGTCAGCATTTTGGCTTGAATTCTGATTTTACGGTATTCAACAAGCATATCAACTAACATTTGTCTTGGATCTTCTTGTTCTTCCTCGCTCTCCACAGGAGGTTTTGGCAATAACATACGAGACTTGATTTGCAGTAGAGTAGCTGCCATTACCAAAAAATCACTAGCTACATCCATATCGAACTCTTTCATAGCATTTAGATATGTGATGTATTGTTCAGTAATGTCAACTATTGGGATATCATAAATGTCTACTTTATCCTTCTCAATCAAATGCATAAGAAGGTCGAGTGGACCTTCAAAATCTTGAATTTTAATGTTGTAATTGGGCATATTGTCCCCTGCCTCTTACAGTACGTTCATTGCAGCTCGTATTTCCTCCATATTGGCCGCAGCGACTTTTCTTGCTCTCTCGGCACCGAATTCCAATACTTCGCGCACATAATTCGGTTTATTTTTCAATTCTTCTCGTCTGATGTGAATATCAGCCAATATATCGTTCATTCTTTCAGCAAGACAATTCTTACACTGAACACAACCGATTTCGGCAGCTCTGCATTTGCAGGCAATATCCTCACTATTTTCTGTGTTGAATACTTTATGGAAAGTGAAAACAGTGCATACATCCGGGTTACCTTTGTCGGTTCTCTTAATACGCTGAGGATCCGTAACCATAAGTCTTACTCGATCTTTCATTTCCTCCGGGCCGGCACCAAAAGCTATTGCGTTGCCATAAGATTTGCTCATCTTCCTACCATCGATACCAGGCAAAATTTTTGCTTTTGAATAAACTGCCTGTGGTTCCGGGAAAATTTCCTTTTTATAAAGATAATTAAAGCGTCTCACCATTTCCCTTGTTAACTCAAGGTGAGCTGCCTGGTCTTCGCCAACAGGCACACAGGTAGCTTTGTAAAGCATAATGTCAGCTGCCATCAAGACTGGATAGCCCAAAAATCCGTACGTATTAATATCTTTGCCCTGAGCACCTAATTGCTGAAGCTTGTCTTTATATGTTGGTACACGTTCCAGCCAGGAAAGTGGAGTCATCATAGACAACAGTAAAAATAACTCTGAGTGCTCCTTAACATGTGACTGAATAAAGATGACATTTTTTTCAGGATCAAGTCCTGCACTTAACCAGTCAATCGCCATTTCATTTATGTTGTCCTGCAATTTTGAGGTATCGTCAAAAGATGATGTGAGTGAATGTAAATCTACAATCGAAAAGAAACACTCATATTCATTTTGTAATTTAACCCAATTTTCCAAAGCTCCCATATAGTTTCCAAGATGAAAACGTCCTGATGGTTGCATTCCGCTAAATATTCTACCTTTTGTCATACTTGCATCCCCTTTTACGAAACATATCAAAATATAAGTGATAATAAAAATGACACAGAATTAAGAAACGCGGCAGCAAAAGGTCGCAAAATAAATCCAACTGCGCCAGTTAAAAGCATAGCGATTAAAATATACATGCTGTAAGGCTCAATTTTAAGATACTCATAAGCTTGTTTTGGCGGCAATAATGACATGAGTATTTTTGAACCATCCAATGGTGGTATTGGAATTAAATTAAAAAATGCAAACCATACATTGTAAAGCTGAGTCCAAAGAAGGAAAGCATATACTCCTTCTGTCAAAATTCCAAATTTGTTCATAGCTGCAATCAAAAAAGACGCAAGAAAAGCAAGAAAAAAATTGGCACCTGGTCCGGCAAATGAAACTTTGATTAAGCCTTCCTTCTGATTTCTGAAATACGAAGGGTTTATGCCAACAGGTTTTGCCCAGCCAAAGCCAACAACAACCAACATTAAAAGTCCTAAAATATCAAGATGCGCCAAAGGATTCAGAGTAAGCCTTCCCATAGCTTTAGGTGTTGGATCACCCATAGAATCAGCTATCACCGCATGGGCATACTCATGCACGGTCAGCGCAATTAAAAGCGCGGGAATTCTGTACAGTAATTCTCCGTCCATACCTAGCACAGGCAACCCTCCAATCTATATTAATACTACTCTATTATACAAGATTTTAAACGAAAAGCAAAAAGAAATCCGGAATCACTTAGTTTAAGCGACTCCGGCAAGTAAAAACCCTTATTTACCAATAAAGTTAGGAACCCGTTTTTCCTTAAACGCAGCTATTCCTTCCGCACAGTCATCTGTACCAAGGCAAAGTGTTTGTGCCGTAGCTTCTGCGAAAAGAACATCATCCAGCTCCATATCGGTTTTGTTCAATGTTGCCTTTGTTAAGGCAATTGCCAATGGTGCAGATTCTGCAAGTTTCTTTGCCATGAATTCAGTTTCTCGCACAAGATCTTCAACCGGTAACACATGATTAATCATACCTAGTTTTTCAGCTTCTTTAGCGTCAATTAAGTCTGCTGTGAACATAAGCTCTTTGGCTTTATGAAGACCCACCGTTTTTGGCAGAAAATACATACCACCACAATCAGGAACTAATCCAACTTTTACAAAGCTTTGAGCAAAACGTGCACTTTCTGCAGCATAAATAAGATCGCAAGCCAGCATCAAATTTACTCCTGCCCCTGCTGCTACGCCGTTTACCATTGCAATAACCGGTTTTTGCATAACGGTTATTTTTTTTGCTAACTGCCCTACTTTTTCAATGAAGTATTTCTTTTCACTCACAGACTTCAATGTTTCCAGATAAGGCAAATCACCACCGGCACAAAAAGCTTTGCCATTACCAGTTAGGACAACGGTCTTAATTCCATTATCACATGCCGCTTCGTCTAATGCCTTATGCAACTCATCGACCAAAGCATCATTCATGGAATTCAGGCTTTGCGGTCGATTAAGTGTTATCCAGGCAATTTTCTCTTTTCTGTCAAATAATACGCTTTGCTCCCCCATACTATACTCCTCCTTTAAGTTATACAGATGTTAGTAAATCAAAAGCATCAATATCGGAAATATCAAGGTTTTAAATCAATGACTACATATTCAGGATTGACCCCTAACCTTACGGGTATACC
>CAYTOV010000028.1:4518-13927 GCA_964439485.1 uncultured Acidaminococcales bacterium
GTCCAAATTGTTTGAGCTTTGATCTTTGCTGAAATCCTTCAACCCAACTACAAAAATTTCATCAAATTCTCTACTTTCATTGATTAAAACGGATATACCCAAATTTTTTAAATCATGAACTTCCTCGTCAGTTTTACGGTCGAAATAGTCGTGATTGCCTAAAACAGCTGCTACACCTGACTTAGCCTTAAGCTTTCCTAATGGTTCTATACTTTTTTGTCTCTTAACAATAGCATATCTATCGTCAATTATATCACCTGCAATCAGAATCAAATCAGGATTTTCTGAATTAATTCGTTCCACCATTTTTTCACAGTATTCCTTGCCCAAAAATGTTCCTAAATGCAAGTCGCTGATCAAGACAATTCTGATTGGCGCTGTTATTTTTTTCGTAGTTATAATTTCATGACGTACAACTGGACTATATGCTTCAAATGTACCAATAATCATGCATAAAAAAATTATAACCAAGCCGACTTTCGTTATAAATAACGAGTAGTATTTTACCTGTAAGTCTGTTTTTTTCAAACGTTTTAACACAAAAAGAATCAAGCTATGTATTAAGAACAGTAATAGTGTGTAATAAAGAAAAAAAGACCAATACCCACCAAACATGCTAAGTGCTTTCAACACATAGTCAGGCAAATATGCGGCCGCAGGCCTTGTAACCCAGAAAATAAAAGTTACAAAAAACCAGGAGATATACCAAACTTTTTTTGATAGAAACGGAAAGTTCCTGCGATAAAATAGTAAGGCTAAACACGAGGCTAAATAATATATTATTAAGAAAACAGGATAAAACATTTAAATTCTCCCTGACCTTTCAGTCCATTTATTCAAAAAAAGAATGACATAGCAATTACATTTTTTATACTGATCTACTATTTCATTGCAAAAACGACCAATCAGCCGAGGCAAATTGGTCGTTGTAATTACTATTTCTTTTTTTTCAGCTCTTCCAATAGGTATTCGTTTAAGACTTTTATAAATGTGCCCTTCATACCGAGAGATCTTGTTTCAATAAGTCCGGCACTTTCAAACTTGCGCAAAGCATTAACAATAACAGATCTGGTAATCCCAGCCTGGTCAGCAATTTTACTTGCGACAAGGAGGCCTTCATTACCTTCGAGTGCACCTATAATATTAATTATTGCTTCAAGTTCTGAATAGGAAAGAGTTGAAAAAGCGATCTGAACCATAGCTCGTTTATGAGCAGCTTCTTCAATCTTAACTGTACGATTGTGCAATATTTCAATACCTATGACTGTTGCGGCGTACTCGGAAAGAATGAGATCACCTTCATTAAATGGAACATCAAATTTAGCAAGAATAAGAGTTGCTAAGCGTTCACCACCACCATAAATCGGTACAATAGTAGTATATTTACCATCAAAAAGACACTTAGTATCACTTTTAAAGGCACACATACGATCCTGCAACTCAACATTTGGCAGTGTGTTGTGGCAATCCGCCAACCATTTAGTGTAATTTTTTGGAAAGAAAGACTTATCCAAAACTTGAGACTTCATGATATCACACTCAAAGTCATTTATCAAAGCGTAACCACGAACGTGACCTTCATTGCTCACAATATATATGTTGGATACGATTACATCACGAAGTACTTTAACTAACTCCGCACAACCAATCTTTCCTGATCTTTGAAGTAATTTGTTAATTTCTCTGGTTTTTTCAAGTAGTGTTTGCATGACATCCTCTTCTCTCGGTAAAATTTTAGGCTCGTGGGTGATTATTTTGATAAACAGTTGAAATGCGCTCGGTTGTCACGTGTGTATAAATTTGCGTAGTCGATAAGTTGGCATGTCCAAGTAATTCCTGGACAGCTCTCAAATCAGCACCATGTTCCAGCAAATGCGTTGCGAAGGTATGTCTGATGACATGAGGTGAGACATGTTTTTGCAACGCCAGCTCCGCAATATATTTGCCCAAAATCCTCCTGACGCTCCTTGCAGATAACTGCGTCCCGCGATGATTGATAAACAACCGATCATGTTCTTTTACATTAAAACGGCGCATAATTACAGGTCGAGATTTAATCAGGTAAATGTCTACAGCTTTTACCGCAGCACCACCAATTGGAACTATGCGCTCCTTATTACCTTTTCCCAAAAGTAAAACATACTGGTTACCCAAATCAATATGTTCCAATGTAAGGCCGACGAGTTCAGAAACGCGGCAACCTGTGGCATATAACAATTCAAACAATGCCTGATCACGCAAACCTAGTTCATCTTTAGATGGCAATTCAAGCAGTTCATTAATCTCAACTTCTTCCAGAAAAACTGGCAGTTTTTTATCTAATTTTGGGGTTTTTATTTTCATAAACGGATTGGATTTTGCAAAATTTTCACGCATTAAAAATCTGTAAAATGAACGTAAAGAAGAAATACGCCTAGCAATCGTTCTCCGAGCGTATTTCTCATTATTCATCAGAGCAAGATAGGCTCGTATATCCAATACTGTAACATTTTCCCAAGTAACAGTTCCAACTCTATTCTGCAAAAATGCAATGAATAATCTTATATCGGTTTCGTAATTCTGTATGGTCAATAATGAACTATTCTTTTCTAATTCCAAATATCTAAGAAAAGCGGTCACTCGAACAATCGCAATCGGGTTTTCCATTTATTTCCCCACACTTTTTAGATACGTAACTAGGTAAATGTTAACACAGGCTAAAAATTTCTGCAAGACTACTTTTCCATCTCAAACAAAGTATTTTCTAACGCTTTTAACGCTCTTTCAGCGATCAAAGCGTTTTTTTCTCTCTTTTTTCTGATGCGGATATTTAATGGCGGCATTAAGCCAAAATTAATGTTCATTGGTTGGAAATTTTTTGTACTGGCATTACTTATGTAGTGAGCTAGCGCGCCAAGTGCCGTTTCAATCGGGAAGTCAACAGGCTCTTTTCCTAAAACTGCCATTGCCACGTTCACTCCTGCTATCAAGCCGGATGAAGCGGATTCGACATACCCTTCTACTCCTGTCATCTGCCCCGCAAAATAGTATCTAGGTATTTGTTTAAGACAAAAATGGTCATCAAGCAAGTGCGGCGAATTAATGTAAGTATTCTTATGCATGACACCATATCTCACAAATTCAGCATTGTGGAGCCCAGGAATCATACCAAACACGCGTTTTTGCTCTGGCCAGGTTAAATGTGTCTGGAAACCAACAATATTATAGAGGGAAGCAGCTGCATCATCCTGACGCAACTGTGCAACAGCATAAGCTTCTTTTCCTGTTGTCGGATCTATCAAGCCAACAGGTTTCAGAGGGCCAAATCTCATTGTATCTTCTCCTCTGGAAGCCATTTCTTCAATGGGCATGCAAGCCTCAAAAAACACCTCTTTTTCAAATTCTTTGATTGGAGCCGTCTTAGCATTGCATAGCTCTTTCCAAAATTCAAGATATTCTTCCTTACTAAAGGGGCAATTCAAATAATCCGCGTCACCTTTATCATAACGTGATGCTCTGAATACTTTCGTATAATCAAGAGATTCTGCCGTAACAATTGGTGCCGCTGCATCGAAGAAATATAGATAATCGGCTGCAATTAGCTTTTTTATATTCTCCGACAGCAAATTGGAAGTTAAAGGCCCGCTGGCAACAATAACAAAACCATCTAATGATTGTAAATCTGTTATTTCTTCATGGACAATGGTTATCAATGGGTGGTTGCTTATTGCTTCAGTAACCGACAAAGAAAACCCTTCCCTATCAACTGCCAGTGCGCCTCCTGCCGGCACTTGATGGTCATCCGCACATTTTAAAATAACTGAGTCAAATCTTCGCATTTCTTCTTTTAGTAAACCTACAGCATTTTCTATATTGTTCGCTCGTAAGGAATTACTACACACAAGCTCTGCAAAGTTGTCTGTCTTATGGGCTTCGCTTCTTTTTATCGGTCTCATCTCATGTAAAATTACAGGTATGTTTCTTTTCGCCAATTGCCAGGCTGCTTCGCAACCTGCAAGACCTGCGCCCACTACATGAACAGGATTAACTAAACTTGAACTCATTAAATCATTTCTCCTTTGAATTTTCACAGGCTTCATTTACGCAGTAAGCTTTTTTCAGACCATTTTTACCACTTTTTTCTAGCATCACACCGTTACATTTGGAGCACTTATCTTTAAGCGGTTTGTCCCAGGTAGTAAAATCACAGTCAGGATATCTCTCGCAGCCATAAAAAATTCGACCTCTTTTAGTCTTTCGCTCAATAATTTCGCCTTGCTCGCATTTAGGACATTTTATGCCTGTTTTTTTAAGAACTGGCTTAGTATTACGACAATCAGGGAAACCTGGGCAAGCTAGAAAAGTTCCAAATCTGCCGTGTTTGTAAACCATCATTCTACCGCATTTATCACATTGAACATCACTAACTTCAACCGGCATCTCTATAATTGGCATTTCTTTTTCCGCTACAGCAAGGGCTGACGAAAAGGGAGTAAAAAACTTCTCTAAAACTTCATTTTTTTCGAGCTTATTATCAGCTACTTCGTCTAATTCTGATTCAAGTTCAGCTGAAAATGGTATGTCAATTAAACTCTTAAAATAATTTGTAAGAAGTTCTAAAGTCAATATACCTAACTCTGTTGGAACTAATTTCTTGCCATCTTTTTTGATATAATTACGTTCCAATATTGTCTGTATAGTAGGAGAATAAGTACTTGGTCTGCCAATTCCTTTATCTTCCAATTCCTTAACCAAAGTAGCTTCTGTGAAATACGCTGGTGGCTCAGTAAAATGCTGCTTAGCAGGTTGCAGCTCGGCAACCTTTAATGCTGTTGCAGGACTAAGGAATGGCACAGGTTTTTCTTTTTCTTCTGCCAGTTCCTTTTTGTCGCTTAGCTTTAAAAAGCCGTCAAACTTTAAGATTGAACCGCTGGCATTTAAAAGGTATTCTCCAGCTTCGACCTGCAAAGTTGTAACATCATAAATTGCTTCCGCCATTTGGCTGGCTAAAGCGCGCTTCCATATAATACCATATAGTTTTAGTTGATCTTTAGATAAATACGCCTCTAATGATTCCGGAGTTCTTTCTATACTGGTTGGCCTGATAGCTTCATGAGCGTCTTGAGCATTTTTTTTGCTGCTGAATATGTTTGGCTTAGTTGGCAGGTAGTTTGGGCCATATTCCGCTTCAACAAAACTTCTGATATCTGCAACAGCGGTTTCAGAGATACGCACCGAATCGGTTCTCATGTAGGTTATTAAACCTACCGATCCCTCTTTACCTATGTTAACGCCCTCATACAATTGCTGTGCCATCATCATGGTCTTCTTCGTTGTAAAATTAAGCCTTTTAAATGCTTCTTGCTGTAGGCTGCTTGTCGTGAACGGCGCCATCGGTTTACGTCGACGCTCTTTTTTATTAGAATCTTTGACAAAATAGGAAACAGCTTTCAAGTCATGTTCAACTTTGGCGGCTTCTTCCTTGTTACCTATCTCCAGCTTTTTCCCGCGATATTTTGCAACTTCTGCCATAAATTGTGGAGCCTTAATATTTTCGCGTAATAAAACCGAAATTGTCCAATATTCTTTGGGAACAAATTGATCAATCTCTTTCTGCCGATCACAAATTATCTTAACCGCGACCGACTGAACCCTGCCTGCGCTAAGTCCTTTACGGACTTTGCGCCACAGTAGCGGACTCAATTGGTATCCAACAATTCGGTCAAGAATACGTCTGGTTTGTTGTGCATCAACTTTGTTCAGATCAATACTTTGAGGACTCTTAAGAGCATTTTTTACAGCAGTGTTTGTTATTTCATGAAATTCAATTCTGCATTTGTTATTAGGATCTACTCCTAATATATGGGCCAAGTGCCAAGCAATTGCCTCACCCTCGCGGTCAGGGTCAGTTGCCAGATAAACTTTATCTGCTTTTTTTGCAAGATTTTTAAGTTCCTTGATCAAATCGCCTTTACCACGGATATTAATATATTTTGGTTCAAAACCTTTCTCAATATCAACACCAAACTGGCTTTTTGGCAAATCGCGCAAATGTCCCATAGAAGCACGAACTGTGTAATTTTTCCCAAGAAATTTTTCTATTGTTTTCGACTTAGTTGGTGACTCAACTATTATCAAATTATTTGCCATCAAAAATCCTCCTTACAGACGTATATACCTCTTGCCAATTTGTTCAGCCACATAGCCGTTAACCTGTAAATTAAGCAAGACAGAACTTATGACATTCAGTGGAAGCCCAGAAGCAGTAACTATTTCTTCCAAAGTCTTCGCCTCATTAAAGTTAAGAACAGTTAGTATTTTGTTTGTAACAATCTCACAATCTTCAGACATACCTGAAAACAAATCAGGCATATCACATTTCTCCTTTGGTTGTTTTTGCAATAACAAATGGAAATCTTCCAGAATATCCTCCGGCCTTTGAACTAATTTTGCACCTTGCTTTATTAATGAATGAGTGCCCACACTTGTTGGAGAAAAAATACTTCCAGGTATGCAATATACTTCCCGACCCTCATCTATAGCAAACTCAGCCGTAATCATTGCACCACTTTTACGCGCAGCCTCAACAACCAAAATGCCTTGAGAAAAACCGCTTATAATGCGATTTCTAGCCGGAAAATTTTTCGCCAGAGGCTCTGTTCCTGGAGGAAATTCAGTTATTATTGCACCAATTTTAGATATTTGTTTAAATAAATCAACGTTTTCGTACGGGTATATGACGTCAATGCCACAACCAAGAACTGCTATTGTTTTACCATTTGCCTTTAGGGCACCTTTATGGGCAGCCGTGTCTATCCCTCTGGCACCGCCGCTTATTATCGTTAAACCGGCCAGAGCCAGGTCTTGCGCGAAGGTACCAGCAACTTTCAGGCCATAGGATGTAGATTTTCTGGAACCTACAACCCCAACTGCCTTATCAGTATCCGGCAGAGTGCCTTTGACATAGAGAACTGAAGGCGGATTTTGAATATTTTTAAGTTGCGGCGGATAATTGTTGTCTTCAGTCGTAAGAATAGCCACACTATTATTCTCACAGAACGCTTGTAACTTGTGA
Source organism: uncultured Acidaminococcales bacterium (assembly GCA_964439485.1). GTDB lineage: Bacteria > Bacillota > Negativicutes > Acidaminococcales > Acidaminococcaceae > RZYP01. The sequence continues at coordinate 11,573 of CAYTOV010000028.1, forward strand.
GGATACTCTTTTTCCCTGCTAGCTAAAATCTTAGAGCACTTTTCTGCAGTGATCAAGTGAGTAGCCGCGAGTTCCTGAGCGCTAGCCTCATACGCCTTCGTTACACTGCCAAAATGCTCAATAAGTAACTGTGTCTTTTTAAAACTAAGATTATAGACGGCGTTGAGCGCCGCTAAATAATATCTTTCCGTACAAATCACCTCTAAGGTTCATTAGGATGATTGGGACAAGAACAACCAGCTGTAATTATAGTTATCTCAATATCTATATGCAAGTCATTATAGTTCGTAAAATCTAGATGGTCAAGTCATACAAAGCTAGTTAAGCATATTTATCACAGCTTTGGCTATATCAGGTGCTGCTTCAGGCCTGCCTAATTTTTGCCGTTGTTTTGCCTTAGCAATAGAATAATTGTTTATTGCCAGCAGAACATCATTTGGAGTTTTAGCAATAATAGCAGCGCCAGAACTTTTAAGATATTCGGCATTAGCTTCTTCCTGCCCAGGCAGAGGTTTATAAATTATATAATTTAGACAGGTGGTAAGTGTTTCAGCAGCAGTCAGGCCACCAGCCTTGCTGATAATTATATCGGCGGCATGCATAAATTCTGGTATTGCTTCTGTAAAACCATATACTTCCACATCAGGGTACTGATTTTTTAATTCACTCGCCAATTCCTTATTTCTACCAGTAATCGCTACAAAACGCATTTTTAGTGGAATTTTCCCACTAACTCCTCCAAGAATTTCTTTCATTGGCAGCAGGCCTTCGCCACCGCCCATTAAAAGACAGATTGCAGTGTCATCTTGCCAACCAAATTTTTTGCGTAATTCATGTCTGCTGTATTCTTGTCTGAAAGCGCTACGAACCGGTATACCATAAAAGAATAATTTTTGCCCCTGTTGTTTCTGTATTTCTGGCTTTAAATTGTCGGCTGCCAGAAAATAGGCATCAGTTCCTTCACATATCCACCATTTGTGTATAGTAAAATCAGTCACAACTGATGCAAGTATTATTTTTGCATCTTGGTGCTTCTTTTTATACGCAGAAATAATACCAGCTGGCGTTGCATGGGTCGCTATTACAACATCAGGTTTTACTTTACGCAAATAGCTATCCGCAAGGTAAGCCAATATGTTATTTATTATGTTACGCAGCCAAAGGGAGCCAGAAGGGTTATTTCCCCATTTATAAGCTATTTCATATAAACCTGGTACATATTTCAACACTGAAAAGTAACTTTTCAAAACAATTTCTCCTATAAACTTAGGGAAAAAATCAAAAGCACTTCCCAAAATTACATCACAATCATACGATTTTTTAAATTCATCTTTTAACGCTTCTGCGGCCAAAGCGTGACCAGAACCTATGGGCGCAGACATAATTAAAATCTTATATTTTTTGTTTGTCATATCCAAGCCCTCTTAAGTTAAAATAGAAATCGAATGTCAATTATACCAGCAAATTAAAGCACTTACTTGCATATTAGAACGCTATTATTGTATCATAATTGGTAAGCATTACAATATGCCTTTAAATTACTTCACACCAATTTCTATAATTTTAGGAGGATAAAATGAAAAAAAGAACACCTATATCTGCTTTTAATATCCCAATCGAAAAAATCAAATCTGGTTATTATAGCGATGACTATTTTCTGCGTACAGCCGAAATATTAAATAAAGACAATAATCACCCACGTATCCTCATGCAAGTATTTCAACGTGAACATATCGTTCTTTGCGGTGTCGATGAAGCTATTGCTATTATAAAAACCTGCGCCTTTAACCCGGACAGTATTACTATTCACGCCTTACACGATGGCGATGAAGTTGCACCATGGGAAACATTAATGACAATTGAAGGAGACTTAGCTGATTTTTCCCACTTAGAAACAGTTTATCTTGGTATACTGGCACGGCAAAGTCGTATTGCAACAAACGTAAGACGTGCTGTTGAAGCTGCTAACGGCAAACAGGTACTTTTCTTCTCAGCTCGTTATGACTCTTACTTAACTCAGGAACAAGATGGATATGCCGCATTAATCGGCGGTATTAAAAGCTTTTCAACAGACGCTAATGCAGCAGCAGCAGGTGTAGAAGGCTTAGGCACAATACCCCATGCCCTCATAGCTACATATGGCGGCGATACCGTCGCTGCTACGACAGCTTTCGATAAGTATATTGACACTTCTGTAAGCCGTATTGCCCTAGTCGACTTCGATAATGACTGCGTTAATACGTCCTTAGCTATAGCACGTAATTTAGGTAAAAAATTGCAGGGAGTACGCTTAGACACATCAAATAATATGGTCGACAAAACAATTCAATCACAAATGGGAATCTTCCCTCCTAC
>CAYTOV010000029.1:0-13580 GCA_964439485.1 uncultured Acidaminococcales bacterium
ATTGCAAATGCCTCTGCTGCTTATTTGTAAGTTTGTCATAAAAAGTTTCCAATCTTTAAAGGAACTGCCATAAATATGACACATAGTAATCTTAAAATAGCATGTAAGCTATAAAAAACTTATATCTATCGGAGGTAGTCATTTTATGCAACAATCCAGTAATAAAAATAATAATGAACAGCGAAGAAATATGAAAAAATTACAGTGGCTGCGTATGTCAGTCCAATTGATATTTTTAGTAATACTTATCGGTGGTTTGTACAAGTTTGTTAAACCTGCTTTTGTAGTTATTTTACCTTTGGCATTTTTGGCCGGGAACTTTTTTTGTGGGTGGCTTTGCCCATTTGGTACAGCTCAGGAAATATTTGGCAAATTAGGGTCTCTTTTCATTAAGAAAAAATTTAAAGTGTCGCCAAGCCTGCAGCGTTATTTGCAGTTTTCGCGTTATATTCTGGCGGCGATTGTTTTTGCACATATTGTGGATTCCCTTGTGGATTTATCCAGCATAAACGCTTATAAAACTTTCATGCGTGCTATGTCTGGCAATTTAGCACAAACAGCTGCTACCTTTATAATGGGTACATTTTTAGTAGTAGCTCTTTTCTTCGAACGCCCTTTTTGCAATTATTTTTGCCCGGAAGGTATTAAATTTGGTTTAGCAAGTTTAACAAGGTTTTTTAGTATAAAAAGAAATTCTGATACATGTATTCACTGTAAGTGTTGTGACAAGGCTTGTCCGATGAATATAGAGGTCTCAAAAGGCAATCACGTCAGAAATGCGCAGTGCATAAATTGCTTTAAATGCATTGCTGCTTGCCCAAAGCAAGATACCCTTACTTATGGCAGAGTAAATCCCTTAAAAAGAGATTAATAACCGAATACGTTGTGTGTAAGAAATTAAACTAAGCTTAACACAAAAAAGGAAGCAATTTTATTGCTTCCTTTTTTGTGTATAAGATTATGTTAATGAAAAAATATTTCATATAATGATAGGACAATTTCGATTAAAATCAGAATAATAACCGCCCATTCCAGACGTGTGCCGCGTTTAGCATGCGCAAGGCCGGAAAAGGCTTCAGTGATATCTTCTAAAATTTCGATTTTTTGGCGAATTTTTTCATAGCGATCTTTCAGTTCGAATAATGACGATAATTTTTCATAAAGAGTTGCCGCTTCGACGTTATTCCAGGTTATGTCAGGGTTATCGAGCAACATGATGTAGGAGATTGTATTGAGCTTGTAACTCAATATTCTGGCCAGCATTTTTGCCAGTTCTTCGTCAGATACCCCAAGTCTGCCCCGATTAAGATCATTTACGACAGTTTCTATGCGGTCAAGCAGACTATCTACGCCAATTTCATTTTTTTCTAAGGCGACAGATTTGGCTAAAATCGTAGAGACAATTTCATAATGGTAATCACTTGCCACATTGATGAGCATAAAGTCATTGTTGATTGCAGGCTCCTGTTCCGGCTTTACTTCCAGTTTATAGTCATCGACATAAGTGAAAAAATCATTGGCAATTACCTGTGGTTCTATTTTTAATATGTATTTGACTAAATCCATTATTTCATGGTGCTGAAAATTAAGAAATACCATGCTGCCAAAATGGAAAATAAAAACAGTTTTATTTCCCGTGTTATTTAGAATCCCCTTAAGATTATCAGAGTTTAATTTTAGGGCGTCTTTCCATTTGAATTTGTGTGCGATGCCAAAGTGCTCGCCAATTTTATCGATATTTAACTCGTTGCATATCGAAATAGCCTTAAATTCAGTATACATTTTAAGCGCATCCTTTACAGTCATTCTATTGAACATCAATATTTTATAAAACATCAGGCACTTGCTCTTTAAAAAAGAGCTTTATTAGTAAGTAATTCTGCACTTATAATCTATATCCTTTTCTTTGGCAATTTATAATTGAAATATGATTTATTAGAAGTGTCAAACTGTTTTTGCTAAATAATTGCATACCAATCGGCAATGATATATAATTATAAAATTATTAAACGCTATAATATTGGTAGAACAATTTATTAACTGGGGGAAATACCTATGCACGCTTTGGATCGGAAAAGTAAGTTCGCGCTATTGTCAATTTGTTCAAACACACTGCTCATTGTTTTCAAAGTAGTGGCTGGTATATTAAGTGGTTCAGTCAGCATTATTTCAGAGGCAATACATTCGGCAATGGATCTTGTTGCTTCAATAGTGGCGTTTTTATCCGTCAGGGGTTCTGCTAAGCCGGCTGACAAGGACCATCCCTATGGCCATGGGAAAATAGAAAATATTTCAGGTGTAGTTGAGGGTGTATTGATTTTTATAGCGGCCGGCATGATTATTGTTGAAGCCGCAAAAAAACTTTTTGAACCAGCAGAGATTGAGCAAGCTTTTATTGCCATTGCTGTGATGCTGGCAGCCGCGCTAGTAAACTTTTTTGTATCCAAAAAATTATACCAAGTTGCAAAAGAAGAGGATTCTATGGCTCTTGAAGCAGATGCCCTGCATCTGAAAACTGACGTATATACATCTTTAGGTGTCGGATTTGGTATTTTGCTGATTAAAATAACAGGGTTGGTCGTGCTTGATTCTATTGTTGCGATGTTAGTGGCTTTACTTATAATTAAAGAAGCCTGGGAACTATGCAAAAATGCGCTTGAACACTTAATTGACGTCCGTTTGACAGACGATGAGGAAAAAGAAATAGGTGAAATAATAAAGAAAGTAATGAGCATTTATACCAACCAGCTTACTGACTATCACAAACTCAAAACAAGAAAGGCTGGCAATAAAAGGCACATTGACTTTCATATTACGTTGAATCCAGATCTTACAGTGAAAGAAGCTCACGATATTGTGGGGTGTCTGAAGAAAGAGATTAATACTAAATTTGGTAATAGCAGAGTTAATGTTCATATTGATCCTGATAAAAACCAAGACTAGCAAGGAAACAACTATAAATTACAGTATTTAACAGCAAATTAGAAAATGGTCACAAATAAATCACAATATTCTGTAAATTCTTCTTGCGTTTTTGCTTTGCGGTGATTATAATGAAACTACAAAGAGCAGAAATGCTCTTCTGAATTAGAACGACAACACCTTGCGATAGACAGGCTTGTGATGTGGCGTAGTCCTAAGTACTTCTAAGGGCCAGGGGGCCAGGAAAGAAAAGGTAGTTCACGATTGCTCTCAGATTCTTACAGAAAAAGTGCTGTAGGCGTTGACTAACCCAAGTACTCAGACCCGGATAAAGTGCCGGAGTAGAAGAAAAGGATGTCACAATTATACAGTAACAGACTGAAAGAACGAAGTGATTTGCTAACCGAGATATTTCACAGTGGTTATTCCGCTTTGAGAAAGGTAAGGAATGCAGTCGATGGTGCAACTAACGTAAAGGGTGTCGGTGATGTAGCCCACCCTAGGTACCTTGAACGGTTTCAGGATCGGAAAAAGGGAAGTGGGAGTCTACATGGACGGGGCTATATCATTAGGGAGCGGATACCAAAGGGTCCGCTCCTGATTTTTTTGTGTTTTATTGGCTATAATATTATTAAAATTAACAGAATCTTAAAACATTTTTTCTATATAAAAAGGATTTTTGATTTTATGAACGAAAGAATATACTACGAATACACTTTTTAAATATTATTTTAGATCAATAGATATTGGTTAATTGCGGTAGATGAGGAGTGGATTACATGGAAAATGAAGTTAAAGAAATAAAGGGATTATTACCAATTAGAGAATTAACGTCAGAACAACTGCACTTCTATTGTAAAGAAGAATGTTTTGATTTTGAAACTACTGCTACCGTAAAGCCACTGCAAGGAATGATAGGCCAGGAGCGTGCTGTTAATGCCGTTGAATTTGGTTTGCATACAAAAAATCTGGGTTATAATATTTTCATTTCCGGCATGGTTGGAAGTGGCCGCATGACTTATTCCAAACAGGTTGTGCAGAAATTGGCCGATGAACAGCCGGTTCCTCGCGACTGGTGTTATGTGAATAACTTTGAAGATAGCAGCAGGCCGCTTACTATTAGTTTGCCTGCTGGCATTGGCAGTATCTTTTCTCAGGATATGCAGGAATTAATGGAAAATTTAAGGAATCATGTTCCCAAAGCGTTTAGCAGTGATGATTATGAACGCGAAAGAACTGAAATTATGAAGCGTTTTCAGGAGAAGCGTGGTGAAATGCTGCAGGCTTTTGTCGATAAGTCTGAAACATATTCCGTCTTGTCAAAATGGTCACCAACTGGTTTTATGATGGTACCGCTTTTGGATGGCAAACCCGTTTCGGAAGAAGATTTCCAAAAACTACCTGATGAGAAAAAAGAAAAAATAAGAAAAAATCTTGAAGCAGTGCACGATTTGGCAATGGAAGTCATACGCCAGGTTCAGGATACAGAAAAGGACGTCAGAGAAAAAATTCATGACCTGGACAGCAGAGTAGCAATGTTTGCTGTTGGACATCTTATTGATGAGGTTCAGGAAAAATATAAGTATAGTGAAGATATTGTCAAATATCTTGAAGCGGTAAGAGGCGACGTCGTAAAAAACATCAATGATTTTAAACAGACGCTGCAATCTGAAGAAGAGAGCGTCATGTCGCTCTTTAAGAAGTCTTCACAGGAAGTTATGAAGGAACGATATACCGTTAACCTGCTGGTTGATAACCGCACTTGTCAGGGAGCACCGGTCATCATAGAAACTAATCCCAATTATTATAATCTATGTGGCCGTGTCGAGTATTCGAGCCGTATGGGTGCTGTCAGCACAGACTTTACTATGATCAAACCAGGATCCTTCCATCTTGCTAATGATGGTTATCTGATCGTCAACGCTATGGATGTCTTGATTAATCCAGGTGTCTGGGAAGCCATGAAAAGAATATTAAAAACGAAGAAGCTTACAATCGAGAGTTTGGGGGAACAATATGGTCTTATAGCCATGGCTTCGTTAAAACCGCAGGCTATTCCGGTTGATGTTAAGGTAATTATGCTGGGCAGTACTTATCTGTATCACTTGATGTATCAATATGATGAAGATTTCCGTAAATTATTCAAAATTCATGCTGATTTTGATGTTGATATTGAGAATACGCCGGAAAATATAATTAAAATGGCAGAATTTGTCAGCGTAACCGTTGAAAAAGAAAATCTTAAAGATTTTACGAGAGCAGCTGTTGCTCGAGTTGTTGAATATATTGCAAGGTTGGGCGGCAGCCAAAATAAATTTACAGCCCGCTTTAATCAGATCGTGGAAATTCTTTGCGAAGCAGATTCCTGGGCATCGCTTGAGAAAGCAAAGATTGTTGATTACGCGCATGTGCAAAAAGCCATAGATGAAAAACGGTATCGTGCTAATAAGTATGAAGAACGCATACACGAAATGTTCAAAGAAGGTGTGTATCTCATAGATACTGAAGGTGCAAAAGTTGGTCAAATAAATGGACTGGCCGTCTTGGGCATTGGCGAGTATGCTTTTGGTAAGCCTTCCAGAATTACTGCTAATACCTATCTTGGCCGCGCTGGAGTCGTTAATATTGAGCGTGAGACTAAAATGAGTGGAGCTACGCACAGCAAAGGCATATTGACACTTAGCGGTTATCTTGGCAATAAGTACGCACAGAAAATACCATTATCTTTAACAGCCAGTCTGACGTTCGAGCAGCTTTATGAAGGCATTGATGGAGACAGTGCTTCCAGTACTGAGCTCTATGCCATATTGTCAAGCCTATCTGAGGTACCGCTGCGGCAAGATATTGCTGTAACCGGTTCGGTCAATCAGAAAGGGGAAATACAGCCTATCGGCGGCGTTACAGAAAAAATCGAAGGATTCTATGAAGTTTGTAAAATAAAAGGAATGACAGGAAAACAAGGTGTAATGATTCCGGCACAAAATGTGAAGGACCTTGCCTTGAATGGAGAAGTTGTGGAAGCAGTAAGAGCTGGCAAATTCCATATTTATCAGATTAGTACTGTTGATGAGGGCATTGAACTGCTGACGGGTGTTACGGCAGGTGTTTTGGACAGTAATGGTGCATACCCTGCCAAGTCGGTACATGGTTTAGTTATGGCGAAACTTAAGACTTACCATGATGCATATGCGGCCGAAAAGATGGATTCTGAACACCAGGAAGGCAGCAAGACTGACAGCGAAGAGTTTTAAACTCTAATTAGTGCAGCAGATTATTATGACAATAATTCTAATGACAGCTGAGAAGAAAGTACGAAGGGGGCAATTTAAGTGGACATTTTTGACTTTGCTTTAAAAATGGAACTGGAAAGCGAAAAATACTATCGCGAACAAGCTGAAAGCACAAATTTTACTGATTTACGGATTCTGTTAGAAAACTTGGCTGATACAGAAGCAAGACATTACAAAATTGTTGGGGCTTTGCGCTTACAAAACAATGAGCTTTTGCCAGAGGATGAGGTCTTAGTTGAAACCAAAAACATTTTTGCGTCTTATATAAAAGATGCAGAAGCTTTGCGTAATGCTATCTCCATAGACAAAATCAAAGAAGAACAGATTGATGTTTATAGACTGGCATTAGTCAAAGAAAAAGAAAGTGTAGAAATTTATGAAAAAATGCTGGCACAAGCTCAAAATCCTCAGGCAAAAGCTGTCATAGAAAGATTGCTCAAAGAAGAACAGTCACATGCTGAAGCTATTGATGAAATTGTTGATTTGTTGAATAAAGTCAGCGATTGGGTTGAATCTGCTGAATTTAATCATACAGAATCATATTAAAAAATCAGCAGATTTTAAGTTATGGAGCGGGAGATGAAAATATGAAACCGACAGATGTCTTAAAAGAGGAACACCAAGGAGTAAAATTATCGCTACGAATTTTGGAACAGCTTTGTATGAAAATTCATGAAGGTAAGCCAGCTGAAAAAGAAATATTGATTAGCGATTTTACTAAGCTTTTAGAGTTTTTCAAGGTTTTTGTTGATAAATGTCATCACTCAAAAGAGGAAGATGTGCTCTTCCCGTCTTTGCTTGACGCCGGGTTACCAAAACAAGGCGGACCAATTCAAGTCATGCTTGCTGAACATGATATAGGCAGGAAACTCGTTGCCGAGATGACAGCTGCGCTAAGCGATTTTAAAGCTGGTTTGCCCAATGCTGAAAAAAGATTAGTACATGCTGCTGATAACTATCGGGAACTTTTAAAGAGCCATATTTCAAAAGAGGATGAAGTTCTTTATCCGATGGCCGATGTAAGAATTTCTGCGTTTGTTCAACAAGGGATGCTGGAGGAATTTGAAGATATAGAAAACGAAAAAATAGGTCAGGGAGCGCATGAAGAATTTCATAACATGCTTGGTAAGTTCAAACAAAAGTATTTAGGGTGAGCTGACGAAAACAATATTTAAAAATGTTTTGTAATAAAACATACATTTTATTTAAATAATTACAAAAACAAATATATTTTTTATTAAATGTTGGCTTTTGTATTGACATGAATATTATGAATTGCTATTATATTCAAGAAAACTTAATAATTTACAATTAAAAGTGATGATTGGGAAGAAAGACGGGAAGCAAAGTCACAGAGAGCCGGTGTAAGGTGAAAACCGGTACAGAGCCCTGATTGAGTAAATCACCCATGAACTCGTCAGCGAAAGGTTAGCCGAGTAGCATGATGCGTAACGAGCGCGTTAGGTTCGAGCCAGTTGATGGACTGGTGAGTATAAGTAATAAATTAGGGTGGTACCGCGTATTTTTTACGCCCCTATTGGTGTTAAAACACCAGTAGGGGCGTTTTTGTTTTTTGTTATAACCCTGTCCAGGCCTGACAGGTGCATATAAAAACTTTAGGAAAAGAGGCAGTAGTATGGAAAATATCGGAGCAGGAAATACGGTAGTTGAAAAAACTTTAGCCGAAACACCAACAAAAAAACGTGTAGGTGTCGTAATTATTCTTTTAATCACTGTCTTGGTTGCGTACCTTGATCGTGTGAATGTTTCAGTTTTAATTGCTGATCCAACTTTTTTAGATGCTATGGGCATCAATGGCAAGCCTTTCGAAATGGGCTTGTTAACATCATTGTTTGTTGCAGCTTATGGGTTTTCCAACTTTGTGCTTACACCATTAGGTGATAGGATGGGAGCTCGCAAAACAATGATTTTGGCTCTTGCCTTATGGGGTATTTCTTCTATTATCGGTGGCTTGGCACAAACTTTCATGATTATGCTTGCCAGCCGTGTGCTGCTTGGTTTAGGTGAAGGTATGCATTTCCCGATGCAGGGAAAATTTGTTAAAAATTGGTTTCCGCCTAGCGAACGCGGCAGAGCTAATGCGACCTGGGTTGTTGGGATTATGGCAGGACCAGCAGTGGCAATGCCGTTTTTTACTACCATCATTCATAATTTTGGCTGGCGTGACAGTTTTTTTGTCTTAGCACTCATTGGTATGGTTCCTATTTATTTATTGTGGAAATATACAACAGATAAACCTGCTGACCACAAGGGCGTCAACCAAGCTGAGCTCAGATATATTGAAGAGGCTCTGGCAAAAGAAGCTGAAGAAGAAAAGCAAAAATCTGGTTTGGAAAAGCCAAAGCTTTCAGCTACTTTAAAAATGCTTGCTACTAATTATAAATTTATTCTAATAACTTTATATTACTCTTGTCTTGGCTCTATTTTGTGGGGCGCAATGGCATGGCTTCCTTCCTATCTGAAAATGGCTCGTGGGTTTAGCTGGAGCAGCATGGGTGTCTGGGCTTCTATGCCTTATGTATTTGGGATGGTTTGTATTGTTGCGTCAGGTTATTTTGCTGATAAATTTAACAGAAGAGCTGTTTTGTGTGCAATTTCAATGTTCTGCGCTGCGGTAGGCATTTATTTGGGTGCACAGGCAGTAGATAACACGCATGCCGCTATGTTTTTGACTTTTGGCGTTGGTGCTATTGGTTTTGGTATTTCACCCGCGTGGACTATTCAACAAAGAATAATTCCTGCTCATTCTGTTGGAACAGCAGGCGGTGTAATGAACGGTATTACCAATCTTTATTCAGCTCTTATTCCGGCAATTATCGGCTGGTTGATTGCTATGACCGGAACTTATAATGCAGGATTAATGGTTCTTGTTGCTAATGGACTTTTTGCAACACTATGCGTTATACCTTTGGCTTTGAAAAAGTATTGATCAAGGATCTTTTCTTTAAACTTGCATAAACTTTCTAATAAATGTGCCAATGCACATTATGCTCTTTGAGCAAATAATATCAAATGGAGGCTTTTATCATGAGTTACACAATTCTTTTCCCAAATTATACAATTGGAGAGGACGCTTTTACGGAAATACCGAAAGTTTGCCGTCAATATGGCAGGAAAATAGCCGTAATTGGTGGTAAGACTGCTCTCAGCAAAGCACAGACGGAGATAGAAGAGGCTGTAAAGGGTTCTGATTTAGAAATCCTGGATGTTCTTTGGTATGGCGGTGATGCTACACTGGAGCATGTTGAAGAATTAAAAAATAACAAAGCGGTGCAAGAAGCAGATATGCTTTTTGGTGTTGGCGGTGGTCGCGCTATTGACACCTGCAAAATGGTAGCGCATGATTTGAAAAAACCGTTCTTCACTTTCCCGACGATTGCCAGCACCTGTGCTGCCTGCACCGGCGTAGCAGTTTACTATTATCCAAATGGCGAATTCAGGGACCTCTATCTTTCTGATATACCGACTAACCATATCTTTATTTCTACTAAAATAATCGCTGAAGCTCCGGAAGTTTATCTCTGGGCAGGCATCGGTGATACACTTGCCAAACACTATGAATCAGTCTTTTCTTCACGTAATGATGAGCTTGAGCACTTTAATGCCCTCGGCGTAAATATCAGTGCCATGAGTGCCGATCCATTGGTAAAATATGGCGAAAAGGCTATGGCGGATTGCAAAGAAAATAAAACCAGCTTCGCTTTGGAACAAGCAATCCTGGCAATTATTGTCAGCACCGGACTTGTTTCAAATCTCGTAATCAACGACTATAACAGTGCTTTGGCACATTCTATTTATTATGGCGCTACAGCCCTTGGCGAGGCTATGGAAAAGCATCTGCACGGCGAAATTGTATCTTATGGAGTTCTTGTGTTGCTTACACTTGATAAACAAACAAGCGAACTCGAACGTATTTTTAAATTTAACAAGAGTATTGGTTTGCCAACGAAGCTTGCCGACCTTGACATTACAACAATGGATCAATTAGAAGTTGTTATTAATAAAGCCAAAGAGACCAAAGATTTGGCACATGTACCTTACGAAATAACCAAGGACATGATTCGCGAAGCTGTTCTTGCTTTAGAAGATTACAACAAAAAAATGGCTTAAAAATCAGTGAATATTTATATAATTTTAAGAGAAAATTTTTGCCTTTTGTATTGACAATTATTAGTTGTTGGATTTACAATAATGGCAAGTAATAGTAGGCAATGAAGCCGCTATCAGCTAAAAAGCTGATAGCGGCCTTTTTGTATAATTTTGCGTTGGGCAACACCGACGTTCCTGAAAAAATATTGGAGGGAAAGCCGGAATATATAATAAAAGGAGTGATAAGTATGTCGAGCAAATTTCTAGCTAAAACCACTGAGGTTTCTGAACCAAGAGAGGGTATGTCTTTTAATGTGCTAAGCTGCATTTCAACTTCAGGAGAAAATTGTTATGATGGTGAACAAACAAAACTTACTTCGGCAATGGAAATGATGTACTATCTGTCCCTTTGTCATGTGTACAGTGGTGAAATGGAATACTGATCCTTTTTTGTAATTTGAATTGGTTATTGTTTGTCTTTAACTCTCTTTGGATAAATAGTTTGCACAAAACTGTTTTGACCAGGGAGAGTATTTATTTTATTCGGAAGTTTTTCTGTTTGCAGGATAAAGAAAAAATGGAGCTCACCCAAGTTTGGGATGAGCTCCATTTGATTTTTAGCTTGTTCTTAAATATTAAGCTTTAACGTCAAGAATTTTACCAGGATTGAGAATGAGATTTGGGTCCATTGCTTTTTTAATAGCGCGCATTACATCAAGTTCTGCAGCCTCAGTAAATTCAGCCATTAGACCTTTTCTCTTGTAGCCTATGCCATGTTCGCCGGAAAGACGGCCGCCCAGCTTGTAAACCTGGGTGTAGAGTTCTCTTTGGAAGGTGGCAATCTTGGCTTCCCATTCTTCGTGGGAAAGTTCTTCATTCTTGAGAATATTCAAGTGAATATTGCCGTCGCCTGCGTGACTGGCAATGCGGGTGACCAAGTCATACTTTTTAGCGAATTCCAGAATATTATCGATGATGATAGGTTCTTGATCGACTGGCACGACAATATCTTCTTTGCAGACAATCAGACTTTCCGCACGTACTGCTTCGGCGAAGGCTTTACGTGCTTGCCAGATTTTGGCTGAGTCGGCTACCAAAACGCTGGAAGCACCATTCTCTGTACATAGTTCATCCAGAAGGACCATTTTCTCATCAAGGTCATCTTCATCTTTGCCTTCAACCTGAATAATTATGTAATTTCCGTTTTCACTGTCCGGCAGAGTTTCATGCAGATAACGTTCGACTGATTTTATTGTAATATTATCCATGAATTCTACGCAAGTAGGAGTAATGCCGGCTTTAATAACTTTATTGACGATGCCGATAGCACTGTCAACATCAGGGAAAACTGCCAGGAGGTCAATCATGTATTTGGGGTTTGGAAGAAGTTTGACAGTGGCTCTGGTAATAATGCCTAAAGTTCCTTCGGAGCCAATTATGAGTTGATCAAGGCAGTAGCCGGTAGTCATTTTATTAAGGCGGGCACCAAGATGAAGGATTTCGCCAAGCGGGGAGACAACTTCAATTTCGTAGACTTGGTGGCGGGTAGTTCCATATTTGACAGCCTTGTTGCCACCGGCATTGGTAGCAATGTTGCCGCCTATGAAGCAGCTGTCACCACTGCAGGGATCGCCGGCATAGAAAAGGCCGATCGCTTTCACAGCTTTCTGCAAATCATCTGTTCTGACGCCTGGCTCAACAATTGCATACATAGCTTCAGCGTTGATTTCAATGATTTTGTCCATTTTTTCCAAACTGAGAACCATACCGCCATAAATTGGTACAGCGCCGCAGGCAAGACCAGTACCGGCACCACGAGGAACCACGGAAAAGTGTTTTTCGTTAGCAAGTTTAACAAGTTTCGCTACTTGGTCAGTATTCTCAGCGAATACGACGACCTCTGGCATATGGTGGTAAGCTGGATCCGTTACTTCATCGTGTGAATATGGCTGCAGTAATTCTGCATCAGTCAAAACATTTTTTTCACCAACGATAGCAGAAATAAGGCTCAGCGTTTCCGGGGTAATTTTTTCATAATTCATGTAAACAGCTCCTTTGTGGTTGTGAAAATAAATTATTTATAAGAGTCCAATCCATTTCCAATAGGTAAGGACGACTAGCGAGAAGAAGCCTGCACCTAAGATGCTCATGACTGCACCAGTCTTCATAAGTTCTTTCTCTGTAATATGCGGAGTGCCAACGATAACAGCATTTGGCATGTTGCTTACTGGCAACAGATATTGATGCTGCATATTCATACCGAGAACTAATGCCATAACCAGTGGATCAGCTCCAATAGTACCGGCATAAGCAATTACGATTGGTGTAAGAGCTGTGGTTTTAGGACCGCCGCCTGTGAACAAGACTTGCATGATTGTGACGATCCAGATGAGGGCAATTATCTGAATTGTGAGAGGGAAAGGATGAAGTGGAGACAACATTGTGTTGGCCAACCATTTAGCTGCGCCTGAAGAGACCAAAACAGCACCAAGAGACAAGCCGCCGCCGTAAAGAATGTAAACACTCCAAGGAATTTTGCATTGTGCTTCTTTCCAATCCATGACGCCGATACCAGGAAGTAAAAGAAGAAGAACGGAGAGAAGACCTACTGTTACAACCGGAATCTTTGTGTAGGAATCTGTTGCCCATAAGATAAGTGTGATCAAGAAAATAACGAGAGTATAAATTTCTTTTCTGCTGATTGGACCCATGGCAGCAAGCTCACGTTTTACATAAGCGCCGCCTTCACCAATATTTTCAATTTCAGGCGGATACATAAATTTTATAACAAAGATTGAAAGAAAGCCAAGTAGAAAGGCTGGCGGTCCACCGACACGGAACCATTCAGCCCAGGTGATCAGTTTGCCTGTAGCACTCTGAATCATACCTACGGTTATAGGATTAGCGACATGAGAAGTCAAAACACCGATGCTCATCATGGTTCCGCTCATAGCAACAATCAAAAGCAGTGCTTTTACAATGTTGCTCTTTCCTTCTTTCGCATTGAAGGATTCACCGATACCGAGAATTATAGGGAGCATTAAAAGTGTACGCGCAGTGATGGAAGGAACAAAAAATGTTAGTATGGCAATTGATGCTGCAATAGACCAATAAATACGGGAGCTAACGCCCTTGGACAAAGCAACCAGATATAAAGCGATACGTTTGGATAATCCTGAGTGCTCCATCACGCCAGCCATCAGGAAGCCGATGACAATCAACCAAAGTGATGTGTTTGCATACCCAGAAAAGGCTTGG
>CAYTOV010000030.1:0-13337 GCA_964439485.1 uncultured Acidaminococcales bacterium
CTATTTATTATAGTGCTTGCAAGGCTTATAGTAAATCATTTTCGTTAATTTTTCTTTGCTTAATTTATTAAACATGTTATAATAAAAATCTATTTATGGACTCATAGGTTGTGAGGTGCTGAGCCCACCGAGCAACCGCGCTTGCAGCTTCGGCTGCAAGTAACGAAAAACCCGCTGACTTTTGTCAGCGGGTTTTTTACTTTATAGTCAACAATTTTAGATTTAGTCTTCTTTGCGCAAAAGATTAAGTTTATCAAAAATCTTGAAAGATAGGCTCATGATGATGGCAACAACAGTTGCAAGTACCATGCCTTGAACGCTCATAG
The DNA here is from genome assembly GCA_964439485.1 of uncultured Acidaminococcales bacterium. Lineage (GTDB taxonomy): Bacteria > Bacillota > Negativicutes > Acidaminococcales > Acidaminococcaceae > RZYP01. The sequence goes on from CAYTOV010000030.1 coordinate 327, forward strand.
TACCAATAGTCAGTTTTGCACCGCTGACACCAATGGTAAAGATAACACCGGAAAGCACCATGTTGGAAGATTTGCTGAAGTCAACTCTGCCGTCAACAAGGATGCGAATACCGGAAACAGCGATGACACCGAAAAGCAGGCAGCAGACACCGCCCATAACTGGAACTGGGATGCTGCGGATGAGTTCAGCGAGCTTGCCGATGAAGGAAAGTCCAACAGCCATGACTGCGGCACCACCGATGACCCAGACGCTGTAGACTTTGGTTATAGCCATAACACCGATGTTTTCGCCATAAGTGGTATTTGGTGTTGCACCGAAGAAGCCGGAGAGAATGTTGGCTAGACCGTCAGCGAAGAGAGAACGTGAGAGACCTGGTTTTTCGATTAAGTTGCGGTCTACAATGTTGCCTGTAACAACCAAGTGACCAATGTGTTCAGCCAAAACAACTAAGGTTGCCGGCGCGATGATCATGATTGCTTCAAGACTAAATTCTGGCTGATAGAATTGCGGAAGCTGGAACCAAGGTGCATTGTAGACTGGTGTAAGATCAACCATACCCATGGCAAAAGCAAAGATATAACCGCTGATAACACCGACCAAAACCGGTATGATAGAAAGGAACCCTCTGAATACTACGCTGCCGATAACGGTAACGCCAAGGGTAAACATGGAAACCGCTATGTTGCTGAAATTAATTTTGTCACCGGTTAAACCAGCCATGCCGGCTGCTACAGGTGCAAGTTCGAGACCGATTATTGCTACGATGGCTCCCATACAAGCTGGTGGGAAGATAACATCTATCCATTTTGTACCGACCATTTTAATAATGAAGGAAAATAGACAGAAGAGCAGGCCGAAAACAATAAAGCCTGATTGTGCCGCAGCATAACCGTGCGTACTGAGAATAACCATAACCGGAGAGATAAAGGCAAAACTTGAACCTAAGTAGGAAGGGATTTGTCCTTTGGTAATAAAAATGTAAAGCAGTGTACCGATACCGTTCATGAAGAGACAAGTCGTTGGATTGACATTGAACAGAAATGGAACTAAGACTGTGGCGCCGAACATGGCAAATAAATGCTGGAGGCTGAGTGGGATATTAAGCAGAAGTGGCGGCCGTTCTTCAACTTGGATAATTCTTCTTTCCATCAAGTAAAAACCCCTTTACGTCAAATTTTAACCTTTCTTATTTTAATTCCTTTTCTGTGATAAATCAATGGAGAAAAGGACAATTTGTGAATGTTTCATGAAATTTTGCTTTGAATGTTCTGATTGTGTTGATAGTGATGGCTGTAATATACGCTTCGTAGTATAATTAATGTGTAAAAAGTTATTTTTTAAGGAGGATGATTATGCGAAAAACAAGCAGAATTATTTTATTGTTGGTATGTTTTATGTTTTTGATTGCCGGACAGGTTTGGGCTGCAGAACGTGAATATGATATTGTACGTGCTAATGGCTCGGTTACGCGTGAAGTGGCGCCTGATACTGCGTTTGTAAACGTTGGCGTGACTACGCAGGGTAAAACTGCGGAAGAAGCTCGAAATGCCAATGCCGAAATAGTTAATAACGTAATTGCTTCACTTGAAAATATGGGCATCAGCAAAGAAGACGTTAAAACGGTGGGTTATAATATGTACCCTGAATACAGTGATGCTGCTAAAGGGAAACGTATTATTACGGGATATAGCATGAACTATAGCCTTAACGTTAAAGTCGAGAATTTAGACAAAATTGGTGCTGTAATTGACCAGATGTTTGCTGATGGGGCCAACACTTTTAACGGGGTTACCTTTACTGTCAGCAATCGCAAGGAGCTGGAAAGAGAAATGCTGGCTCTTGCTGTAAAAAATGCGGAAGAAAAAGCTGGGATAGTTGCAAGTGCCGGCGGTCGCACATTGGGTAAGCTGGTTGCGGCAAATGTTGGCAGCGTGGGCGGTATGGACTATAGCGATTCTAATTATGAAACTATAGCGCTGTACAAGTCGGCGGCAGGGTCAGCACCGACAAAAATTATGGCAGGAAACCTCAAAGTCAGCGCAGATGTTGATGCTGCTTTCGAACTTTTGTAGTATTTTACAATTAGCATATTGTTTTTTAGAATGAAATAAGAGCCAGCTGCAACGCAGCTGGCTCTTATTGGTTTTTGTGTTAATTATTTTTTTGTTAAGGTATAGTTTTGCAGTGCTTCCAACATTTCTTTGCTTTCTGGCGGATTCGAAGCGCAAATTGCTTCCAAAGCGGCAAAGTCTTCCAGTTCCTTGCCCCATTTGAAGCAATCATCATCGCTGTAGCAAGCGACGACAATTGGTTTGTCCTCGTCTTCCGGAGTAGTGCCTGCCTCATCGGTTATGATGATATAGGATTGCTCGGAAGGGAAGTCCATACCAAAAATGGCAATATGTTCTTCTTCGGTTTCTGATTCCCAAAAACCAAGTTTTTCAAATTCTGAACTGAGCTGGGTCATGATGATTCACCCCGTTTTTTAGATTGTCTATGTATAGGATAGACCATTGAGACTAGTTTGTCTATGCAAAAAAATAAGGTTCAGTACTGCATTTTGTTATGGTCTATAGTATAATGAACAAAGAAAAACAAGAGGGGATGCGACAAAGATGCCAAAGAGGGAAAAGTATCATCCATCTGCACTGCAAATAGAATACATTTGTCCTAAATGTGGCAAGCATCTGGCTTGGGCGCTTCCGACGACGATAATAAAATGCCCTGAATGTGGTAAATGGGTAAACAGTAAGAACCGCAAGATTGCGAGCGAAGTGTTTTTGCCTATCGATAGTAATCAATTGGTGTTGTTTCCGGATTGTTAAAAAGTTTTTGAGGGGGATACATTGTTATGGAGAAAATATGGCAGGAAGCTGCAGCAATGCAGGAAGAACTTGTAGCACAAAGAAGAGATTTGCATAGACATCCTGAGTCGGCATGGACTGAGTTCCGTACGGCTTCCAAAGTAGCAAGTGTCCTCGAAGCTTTAGGATATGAGGTTTTGTGCGGAGCACAAGTTGTCAAAGAAGAAGCTATGATGGGTGTTCCGGACGAAGCTGTCCTTGAAAAAGCAATGAAAAGAGCTTTGGAAGAGGGCGCAGAGCCGAAATGGATAGAAAAAATGCGCGGCGGCAAAACAGGCGTTGTTGGCGTCATGAAGTTTGCTAAACCGGGCAATGTTGTTGGGCTGCGTTTTGATATGGATTCCAATGAAGTTGACGAAGCAACCGCTGAAACACATCGGCCGGTAGTAGAGAACTTCCGCTCTTTGCATGAGGGATTGATGCATGCCTGCGGCCATGACGGCCACGTAACTGTAGGTCTTGCTGTTGCTAAACTGATTGCACAGCATAAAGATGAAATGAGCGGTACTGTCAAAATTATTTTTCAACCAGGCGAAGAAGGTGTACGTGGTGCCAAAGCAATGGTTGCCAGTGGCATCGTAGATGATGTGAAATACTTCTTATCCGGGCACATTGGTTTCAATGCTAATAGAGATGGTATGCTGGCTTGTATGACGGATGGCTTTTTGGCAACAACTAAGCTGGATGCTTATTTTACAGGTAAATCCAGTCATGCCGGAGCAGCGCCGGAAGAAGGACGCAATGCGCTTTTAGCTGCAGCGGCGGCAAGTATTGCACTGCATTCAATATCTCGTCATGGCAAAGGCGTATCCCGTATCAATGTTGGTGTTCTGGATGCTGGAACGGGCCGTAATATTTTGCCTGATCGCGCTGTTATCAAATTGGAAACTCGCGGCGGCAATACCGAGATTAATGAATTCATGGTTAGCGAAGCGAGACGGATGATTAAAGCTTCTGCTGATCTATATAATGTTGAAGTAAAGATTGAAGAAGTTGGCGGAGCGCCTTCCTGCTCTTTGAATGAGGATATGGGCGAAGAAGTATACAAAATTGCTGTTGCTTCTGATAAGTTCAGTGAGGTTGTGCCCAAAGTCAATCTTGGTGCCAGTGAAGACTGTTCATATTTTATGGAACGTGTACAGCAATTAGGCGGCAAGGCGGTTTATATGATGTATGGCTCTTCCCTTAAGGCTGGGCATCACAATTCTTCCTTCGATTTTAATGAAGATTGCCTTTCTAAAAGTGTGGGTCTTGTAACTGTTCTTGCCAAGCATTTTGGTGAAAAATAATTCAGCTATTTATTTGACTTTTGGCATGGTAAATGATAAAATTTTTTAAAACAGAATAGCACCTTTAAACTAGTCCTGTGAGACTAAGTAAGGACCTTTGGAATAAAGATAACCATCAGCCTTCTTGCCGCATAGGACGAGAAGGCTTTATTTTTTGTGTACCTCACATCTTTAAGTGATACAGAGAGATCAGTAAGAGTGTTGTAACAAGTACAAGCGTCAACATTGTTATAATTACACCTATTGCTCTTGGCTATAGGTGTTTTTTTTGAAGTAAAATTTGTGTTGGAGGTAAGAAAATGGCAAAAGCAAACGTATCACTCTCCGGTAGGGATATCCTGGACCTGGCATCGATGAGCGTGGAAGAATATGAGCTGGTTATGCAGACAGCAACAGAAATGAAAAAAATCATGAAGAGGGACATCAAAAAAGTTCCGTCATTAAGAGGTAAGTCGATTATCAACCTGTTTTATGAAGCAAGTACCAGAACGAGAACATCTTTTGAATTAGCAGGCAAGTATCTGGGTGCTGATGTTGTCAATATTACGACTTCTGGTTCAAGCATAACAAAAGGCGAATGCCTGCGTGATACTATTTTAACCGTGCAGGCGATGGCTTGCGATGCAATAGTAATGAGACATCCGGTAGAAGGTGCTGCTGCTTACGCTGCTAAAATTGCCGATGCAGTCATCATCAATGCTGGCGACGGCGCACACGCCCATCCGACACAAGGTTTGCTCGACATGTTTACAATCAGGGAGAAGGGCAAAAACTTCAAAGGGCTTAAGATGGCTATTATTGGGGATATCCTCTACAGCCGCGTAGCCAGAAGCAACATCGCAGCCTGGACGAAATTAGGCGCCGATGTCCATATTGCCGGGCCGAAGACGCTGATTCCTTACGGCATTGAGCAGTTGGGCGTAACGGTGCACAATCGTGTCGAAGAGGCAATAGAAGGTGCTGACGTTGTAGACATCCTGCGCATTCAGCTGGAACGCCAGAAAAGCGGCCTGTTTCCGACACCGCGTGAGTATGCGCGCATTTTCGGTATCAACGAGCAAAAACTGAAGCTGGCTAAATCGGATGTAACGGTTTTGCACCCTGGTCCGATGAACAGAGGTCTTGAGATTTCCTGGGAAGTTGGTTACTGCGATAACGCGGCAATAAGAGACGAAGTAGAAAACGGTGTAGCAGTACGCATGGCATTGTTATTTTTGACTTTGACAGGGGGCAAGAAAATTGAAAACATTGATTAAAAACGGCAGAATTGTTGATCCAAGCCAAAACTTAGACGCGGTAATGGATTTATTAATAGAAGATGGTGTTGTAAAAGCCATTGAAAAGAAGATTACAGAAAAAGCTGATGAAACATATGATGCAAAAGGTCTTCTTGTTACACCTGGACTCGTTGATGTTCATACGCATCTGCGTGAACCTGGTCTGGAAGCCAAAGAAGATATTGTTACCGGCACGATGGCAGCTGCCGCTGGTGGCGTTACGACAATAGCTTGTATGCCAAACACCAAACCTGTAGTTGATAGTTCGATAATGGTTTCCGGGATCAAGGATCGTGCAGCACGCGAAGGCTACGTACATGTTGAAGTAGTCGGTGCTATCACTAAAGGCCTGGAGGGCAAAGAACTTGCCGAAATGGGCGATATGGCACAGAAAGGCGCGATGGCCTTTTCTGACGACGGACACTATGTAAGCAGCACAAGGACCTTTACCCTGGCGGCAGAATATATCTCCGCTTTCGACAAAATATTGATTTCCCACGCAATTGACCATGAACTGAGCAGCGACGGCTATATGCACGAGGGTGTCGTTTCCGCCCGCATCGGCGTACCTGGCATACCGGCACTTGCTGAAGACGTAGCAGTAGCAAGAGATATTCTGGTTGCTGAGTATACTGGCGCACACGTCCATATCGCTCACGTAGCCAGCAAGGGAGCCATTGAGTTGATTCGTCAAGCTAAAAAACGCGGCATACCGGTAACTTGCGAAGCAACCGTACATCATCTGACTCTTACGGATGAAGCCTGTGCAGATTATAATACCGCAACGCGCGTCTCGCCTCCATTGCGCTCCAAGGATCATGTCGAAGCAATTCGTGAAGCACTGAAAGATGGTACGGTCGACGCAATTGTAACAGACCATGCTCCGCACGCGCCGGAAGAAAAAGATGTTGAATTCCGCTATGCTCCATGCGGATTCTGTGGCTTGGAAACATCCCTTGGTGTAATCTTAACAGAACTTTATCATACGAACCTATTCACAATTGATGAAATTATTGGTAAAATGAGTACTGAGCCTGCGAATATTTTTTCATTAAATGCTGGAAGTTTAAAAGTTGGCAAACCGGCAGATGTAACTATAATCGACTTAAACAAGGAATGGGTTGTTGACAGTGTGAAATTTTATACACGCGGCAAGCTGACTCCGTTTGAAGGCAAGTCTTGCAAAGGTAAGGCTGTAGCGACTATGGTAGCAGGTAAATTTGTGATGAGAGATGGTGTAGTATGCACAAGATAAAAGGAAAGTTAGTGCTTAAAGACGGTAGCGTATTCGAAGGCGATTTGTATGGCAAGCGCAATGCTGTTGGCGAAGTCGTTTTTACTACCGGTATGAGCGGCTATCAGGAAACCATGACGGATCCTTCGTTTTGTGACCAGATTGTAGTTCTTACCTATCCGTTGGTAGGTAATTATGGTTGTAATTCCATGTTTAATCAGTCGGAAAGATGTTGGTACCAGGGACTGATAGTAAGTGAACTATGTGATGAGCCGAGCAACTGGCGCAGCGAAGAATCGTTGCCTGCTTTTTTGGAAAGACATGATATACCGGTTCTGACCGGTGTAGATACAAGGGCAATTACCCGTATAATTCGCCAACATGGAACCCTGGCAGGTGTTATTGTACCTGCTGATATGCCGCAGGAAGAAGTAGAGAAGCTATTGGCAACGCCTGAGGAACATGATCAGGTTGCTAAGGTTTCAACTCCGGAAATTTATACCATGGGTGAAGGCAAATATCATGTTGCAGTCCTTGACCTTGGCGTTAAACAACATATCTTGACGTCACTGGTGCATTTTGACTGTCGTTTAACAGTTTTCCCGGCTTTCACATCGGCAGAAAAAATACTGGCCTTCAATCCAGATGGTATCTTTTTGTCCAACGGACCTGGCGATCCGAAAGATCTTGGCTCTGTCGTTGAAAATGTTAAAAAAATGATGGGCAAAAAGCCGATTTTTGGCATCTGCATGGGACATCAGGTCATGGCTCTGGCTAATGGCGCTGATACCTTCAAACTGCCTTTCGGCCATCGCGGCATAAACCATCCTGTAAAGGACTTTCTGGCAAAGAAGGTCGTAATTTCTTCGCAGAACCATGGCTATGCAGTTGTTGAAGATTCACTGAAAAACATCAACGTGGAAGTTACTAATGTTTCACTGAATGATGGTACGATTGAAGGTTTGAAATACCTCGACCACCCGACTTTTACAGTACAGTATCATCCGGAAGCTTCTCCGGGACCATCCGGTCATGAATATTTATTCGAACGTTTTATAAAAATGATGGAGGAATGCTGAGATGCCGAAAAAAACAAACGTTAAAAAAGTACTCGTAATCGGCTCCGGCCCGATTATCATTGGACAGGCGGCAGAGTTTGACTATGCAGGTACGCAGGCATGTCGTGCTCTCAAAGAAGAAAATCTTGAAGTAGTGCTTGTTAACAGCAATCCTGCAACAATTATGACAGATGTTAATATTGCTGACCGTGTTTATGTTGAACCTTTGAATAGCGAATTTCTGGAAAGTATTATCAGAAAAGAACGTCCGGATTCTCTCCTGGCTACGCTGGGCGGACAGGTTGGACTGAACCTTGCTATGGACCTTTATGAAAAAGGTATTCTGGCAGAATACAATGTCGAGCTTCTTGGCACTCAGATTGAAAGTATCAAAAGGGCAGAAGACCGCGAACTTTTCAAAGAAACAATGGAGAAAATCAATCAGCCGATTCCGGAAAGTGCAATCGTTGAGACAGTTCGTGCAGCTAAGGAATTTGCTAATAAAGTTGGCTTCCCACTTATCGTCAGACCGGCGTATACTTTGGGTGGTACTGGCGGCGGTATTGCAGCTAACGAAGAAGAACTTGATGAAATCGTTAACAGAGGTTTGAAATACAGCCTTATTGGTCAGGCACTGATTGAACGCAGTGTGGCAGGCTGGAAAGAAATAGAATATGAAGTAATCCGTGATGCCGATGATAACTGTATTACCATCTGTAACATGGAAAACCTCGATCCTGTCGGTGTTCATACCGGTGACAGCATCGTAGTTGCTCCTTGCCAGACCCTTAATGACCGTGAAGTGCAAATGCTGCGTACAGCGTCAATTGATATCGTGCGTGAACTTGGCGTACAAGGTGGCTGCAATGTACAATTCGCGCTTGATCCTGATTCTGAGCGCTATATAGTAATAGAAGTAAATCCAAGGGTAAGCCGTTCTTCAGCTTTGGCATCAAAAGCAACAGGCTATCCGATTGCCAAGGTTGCCAGCAAAATAGCAGTTGGTTATACCCTGGACGAGATTCAAAACGCGGTTACCAAGAAGACGACTGCTTGCTTTGAACCTGCTTTGGACTATGTGGTATTGAAAATACCGCGTTGGCCTTTTGATAAATTCGTTTCTGCTGACAGAACGCTGGGAACTCAAATGAAGGCTACCGGCGAAGTAATGTCAATTGAAAGAAGCATGGAAGCAGCAATGCTTAAGTCTGTGCGTTCTTTGGAAATTGGTCTCACTCATCTTGAAGTACCAGAATTTAAACTACTTACTGACGAAGAAATATTTGCGAAGATAGAAGATGTTAATGATGAGCGGTTCTTCGTAATAGCCGAGGCATTCCGCCGTGGCAAAGCACTGGAGGATATTCACCAGATAACGAAGATTGACCGTTTCTTCCTGCGCAAGGTTCACAACATCGTTGATATGGAAAAGTTAATAAAAAATGAACCGATGACAGAAGAACTGATGCGTAAAGCCAAGAAAATGGGTTTTGCCGATGTTACAATTGGTGAATATATAGGAAAAGCTGCTCTTGAAGTGCGTGCAATGCGCAAAGCATGGGGAATCGTACCAACCTACAAAATGGTTGATACCTGTGCTGCAGAGTTTGAAGCCCACACTCCGTATTATTACTCTACCTATGCTACAGAAGATGAAGTTGTCGTATCCGACAAGAAGAAAGTAGTGGTTCTTGGTTCCGGTCCAATCCGTATCGGGCAGGGTGTTGAGTTTGACTACTGCTCAGTACATTCTGTCTGGGCTTTGAAGGAACTTGGCTACGAAACGATTATCATCAATAACAACCCAGAAACAGTAAGTACAGACTTTGATACATCAGACCGCCTGTATTTTGAACCTTTAACACTGGAAGATGTTCTGAATATCATTGAGAAAGAAAAACCGGAAGGTGTAATTGTACAGTTCGGTGGTCAGACGGCTATTAACCTTGCCGGTCCGCTAGATAAATGCGGTGTCAAGATTCTTGGTTCCAGCGTTGACAGCATTGACTCAGCAGAAGACAGGGAACGTTTTGATGAACTCCTGACTACTGTCAATATTCCGCGCCCACAGGGTCACACTGTCTTTGACATTACCGGTGCCTTGAAAGCGGCTAAAGATGTCGGCTATCCTGTTATGGTCCGTCCTTCTTACGTCCTTGGCGGCCGTGCGATGGAAATAGTCTACAGCGATGATGAACTAAGACACTACATGACAAGCGCAGTTAAAGCTTCTAAAGAGCATCCGGTACTTGTTGACCATTATCTGATGGGAACGGAAGTAGAAGTTGACGCTATCTGCGATGGTGTCGATGTATTGATACCTGGCATCATGGAACATATCGAACGCGCTGGCGTTCATTCCGGCGACAGTATTGCTGTTTATCCGCCACGCAGTCTGAGCGAACAAGTTATTAAAACTATCATTGATTATACGAATAAACTGGCACTTGGACTTGTAGTACATGGCATGATCAATATCCAGTTCATCGTGCGCGACAATCAGGTATATGTCATAGAGGTTAATCCGCGTTCCAGCCGTACAGTACCTTTCCTGAGCAAAGTAACCGGCATAGCCATGGTTAATGTTGCTACCAAGGCTGCGATGGGACACTCCATCCGCGAACAGGGCTTAAAACCTGGTCTTGGCTTCTTCCCAGATTACTATGCGGTAAAAGCACCGGTATTCTCCTTCAACAAGATGTCTGACGTCGATATCACCCTTGGACCTGAGATGAAGTCCACAGGCGAGGTAATGGCGATTGATTATCAATACTCACGCGCGCTTTACAAGGCATGCATCGCTTCCGGCATTAACATACCTAATGAAGGTGCCATCCTGATTACGGTAGCTGATATGGACAAACCAGAGGCTGCTGAAATTGCTACCGGTTTTGCTGACCTCGGCTACGAAATAATTGCAACCGGCGGTACCGCAAACTTCTTACAGGAAAAAGGCATTAAGGTGACTGTAGCAACAAAACTGAGCGAAGGCACACCGAATATTCTTGATGATATAAAACAAGGCCGTATTGCTATGGTAATCAATACCTTAACACATGGCCGTGATGTTGCACGTGACGGTTTCCAGATCAGACGTTCAACAGTTGAACACGCGATACCATGTTTGACTTCTATCGATACAGCAAGGGAACTGCAGCATGTCATGTCCGCTATGCGTCGTCGTCGCATGGTAAGCATTATAGCTCTTCAAGATCTAGCTTGGGAGGGATGATTGTTGACAAAAGTTATCGTAGACGCCAAGGTTATCGGCCAGAAAATGCTTTCTCAGGACGTGCGGCAGATTGATTTTCTGGCTCCGGAGATTGCACGTCAGGCTTTGCCTGGACAATTTGTCAATGTGCAAACAAGCACTCATACGGCACCTCTCTTAAGACGTCCGTTAGGAGTCGCAAATGTTGATCCGGAAAAGGGTGTTCTGACGCTTATATATCGCATTATAGGCGAAGCGACACATATTCTCGCTGATGCTTGTACAGGCGATAGAATCAGTATAATAGGCCCTTTGGGTCATGGATTTGATTTACAAGCCAAAAAACCACTGCTTATAGGCGGTGGTTTAGGTTTGGCGCCTTTGGTTTATCTTGCCAAAAATTTTTGCCCGAATCCCGTTGAAATATTAATGGGAGGCAGAACAAAAAAAGAATTGTTCTGGATGGATATTTTCGAAGATTTATGCAAAGCTATTCATATAACGACAGATGACGGCAGTTTAGGGGCCGAAGGAACAGTTCTTGCTCTCTTGCCGGAACTGCTGCAAAAAGGTGGTTATGACTGTATCTATGTCTGTGGACCTGAGCCTATGATGAAGGCTGTGGTTGAGGTAGCCGCAAAATTCGAAGTACCATGTCAGATTTCACTGGAAAAATATATGGCTTGTGGGTTGGGCGCATGTCTCTCCTGTTCCTGTGGCGGCGTTCACAAAAGACTGAAAGTTTGTACCGACGGCCCGGTCTTTTGGGCGCAGGAGGTGAAGGAATGGTGAAAGCTTTATACGATAATCGCCTGGCAGTTGATATAGCTGGTTTGAAAATGAAAACACCGGTTACGACTGCTTCCGGTACTTTTGGTTTTGGCCTGGAGTTCCAGGATTTTCTTGATTTAGAAAAAGTTGGTGCCGTTACTGTCAAAGGTACAACCTTGGAACCGCGTGCCGGCAATAAAGGCCAAAGAGCAGTGGAAACGCCATCAGGCATGCTGAATTGTGTTGGCCTGGAAAATCCCGGCTCGGATTATTTCATAGAACATACTTTGCCGGAACTCAAAAAAATTGATGTTCCTGTAATCGTTAATATAGCTGGTTCAACTCCGGAAGAATACGGCGAGCTGGCTAAAAAGCTTGATATAGAAGGAGTACATGCGATTGAGATCAACATTTCCTGCCCGAACGTCAAGCATGGCGGTATTGCCTTTGGCACTTGCCCGGAGAGCGCTGCTGAAGTTGTCAGAGCGGTTAAAGCTAATACAGGAAAACCGGTAATAACGAAGTTATCTCCTAACGTTACAGATATTGTGGAAATGGCTTTGGCTGCTCAGGAAGCAGGTACTGATGCCCTTTCCTTGATTAATACGCTGATCGGCATGAAAATAGATATAGACCGCCGTAAGCCAGTCCTTGGTAACGTCATGGGTGGTTTGTCAGGACCGGCTGTAAGACCTGTGGCAGTACGTATGGTTTATCAGGTAGCACAAAAAGTCAATGTCCCTATTATTGGCATGGGCGGTATTATGAACGCTGAGGATGCAATTGAATTTTTCCTGGCGGGAGCCAGCGCTGTAGCTGTGGGCACTGCTAATTTCTGCGATCCACGTCTGGCAGAAACCATTTGCCAGGGAATGCTTTCTTATCTCGATAGGCATGAATTTAAAAATATTCAGGAGATAATTGGTTTAGCGCTGCCAAAATAATTTGACTGTTTAAGCAATCTGATAAGAGGTGACAAAATGGGATATGATGACCGTTTGATAGTGGCGCTTGATTTCTCAACTTTGGATGAGGCAAAGAAGTTGGTTCTGGAACTGGGTGAGAGCGTCAGCTACTATAAAGTTGGTATGGAGTTATATTATGCTGCCGGCAATGATGCAATAAAATTCTTGAAGGAACAAGAAAAACACGTTTTTCTTGACTTAAAGCTGCAGGATATACCGAATACCGTTGCCAAGAGTTTGTCAGTACTTACGGCTTTGGGTACGGATATGCTGAATGTTCATGCTGTTGGCGGCGCCAAAATGATGGCGGAAGCTGCAAAGGCTGTTAAAGAAACCGCAGC
>CAYTOV010000031.1:0-13244 GCA_964439485.1 uncultured Acidaminococcales bacterium
GCTTCGTTGACATCGAAGAGGTCTGCAGTTCGAGTCTGCCTAACCCCACCATTTTTAACAATTAACAGAGCCACTTGCGATATTTTCGCAGAATGGCTCTGTTTTTATTTTATATACTTTTTACGAAGCAATTAAAAACAGCTATTGGCATCACCCGACTGATCTTTTTGACGCCATGCACATTTTATCGTAAAGATTCATAAATATGTTGTCAGGATCAGTTTGGTTCTTAACAAAATCATAATTCTTTTTATTCCAGATACTCCAAAATTCTTTTTCTGAATATAAATTTATAGATATGAGTGTCTTTATGGCACCAAGCTCCATCAATTTCTCTTCGATAATCCTGTAGCAATGTTCCGGATTTTCCCTATGCAAGCCATATATTGCTATATCGAGGAAAAGTTCATCCTTTACATTTTCGAGGAATTTATCTGAAACCCATTCATATTTGTGCACAATCTTGTACGGAACGCACCACAGCGGAAAATGACTTACCTCATTCTCATACCAATCCATAAACTCGTCCATTCTTGAAAATGGAATAAATGTATCTACTGTTATCGGAATAACATCTGAAGGGATAATTCTTTTGAAGATATCGACAACATTCAAGGTGACGTTTGAATTAATGAACCAGCCAAATAATATCCTGGCAATTAATGATTTCGGATGCACATTCGTCACGCCCTTGTTGTACCTGAAAAAATAATCAGGTGTCTTCAAGTAATCTTCTTTTCTTTTGGCAGTACTGCGAAAATAAACTTTAACCCAATCATAGCTGTTGGTGTAAGGTGCTTCGTCGACAAAATTTCCTGTGCTGAGAACATATTCTGACGGCGAGTGAATAATACCGTCCATAAAATCTATATCTTTTTTAGTGTAATGCCGGCATATAGCATTTTTATATTCTTCCATGTTTTTGTATTTTTCATATGTCATCTTTACAAATGGCTTTGCGGGTATGAGCCTGAATTTGAGCGATGTAATTATTCCTAATGTGCCAAAAGTACCATGCAGCATCTGAAACAATAGTTGATTTTCATTATCAGGCGTACAGATCAGCACATCACCTTTTGCTGTTACTACTTCATATTCAAGACAGCTGTCGTGAAATCCACCAAACTTGTACGACATTGATTCAATAGAACACCCAGCAACGGCGCCGCCAACAGTAATTGTTTTGAGTTCCGGTACAACGGTTGGTGCGAGACCGTGCTTCATTGTAGCATCAACAATTTTCGTAAATGTCGCGCCGGGCTCTGCAATGCAAATGCGTTTCTCCGTATCGATATGTATTATCTCGTTTAGGTCGCTGATATCAAGCTTCTCACCTGAGTGATCTTTGCCTCCGGCTTTCGGGACTTTATGAGAAACAGTCTTCTTTTTCAGGCTCAGCGGAGCAGTACTTTTGCGCTCTTTCAGTTGTTGTACAATCCTGTTTACCTTTTCTTCATGAGACAACATAAATCTTCCCTCCCCAGTTACCTTCTCTGAACCTTTGAAAGTAAACGTGGAAATCATTTGCTATTCAGGCTTTGTCTTACACTCAAAACCGGCACAGCAGAGCACTCCACAACGCTGGAACTAACACCGCCCTGAAGAAAGTCAGCAATATCGCTGAGCCCTCTTCTGCATCTGATTCCCAGAATTTTTTCTCCATAAATATTACACGAATATTCCGTCTATAATTATTATATATCAAATAGTGTAAGGCAAAGCAGTATTTTGCAAATAAAAAAGAACGCCGTCATGCAAAAGCAGGCAGCGTTCCTTCATTACTCTATTCAGCATCAACTTGCACCCCAATACTGGCGGGCATATATATTTTTTCTATCGCTAAATACGATAATCAAATTTTTGAATTGGCTTTTGCAGCTAAAATTATTTTGGCATATCTTCCGGATCGATATTCTTATTATCAGCCGGTGACTTATATGGTGACTCTTTGGAAAATGTTGCAACGCTCTTGCGTGAACGAGCTGCCGACACAACGGTTCCGGGACCGCCGACACAGCCGTTTTTGCAGGCCATACCTTCTAAAAGCAAACCGTTTTTCATGCCCAGCTTCGCTAGTCTCATAACCTTAACACATTCGGCAAGCCCTTCTATGCATTCGACCTTGACGTCCATGTCCGGATTTATTTCGTGAATTCTTTCTTTAACCGCCTGTGCTACACCGCCGCCGACAGCATAACCTCTGCCAGTTACGGAAGCATCTTTTATCTTGCCATCAACTTCTATTTCAGCCGGCTCAATTTCTTTGGCTACAAACATACCCATTAGTTCTTCAAAGGTTATTACGAAATCAACATAGTCTTTGACATGGTCCTGCAGTGCTTCAAGTTTTTTGGAGATACAAGGTCCGATGAAGACGACTTTGCTGTCCGGATGGTTCTTCTTAATATAGTGTGAGGTATACACCATCGGGGTACTTGATTCTGATATATAATCGTTAATCTCAGGGAAGTTCTTCTCCACCATCAACTTCCAGGAATAACAACAGCTCGTTCCCATAAAAGGTTCTTTTTCCGGAACGGTTTCAACAAATTCTTTGGCTTCGTTCAAAGTTGTAAGGTCTGCACCCAAACCAACTTCGACTACATCCTTTATACCAAGTGCACGAATACCATCAAAAACCTGCTCCGGTGTCGTCAGCGCACCGAATTGTCCTACAAAAGAAGGTGCAATAATGGCATAAACTTCCTTGCCGCTGGTTATAGCCTTAATCAGCTGAAATATCTCAGACTTATCGGAAATTGCACCAAACGGACATTCCTGAATGCAATTGCCACAAGCCACGCATTTGCTGTCATCAATTTCTGCTCGGCCAAGATAATCTGATTTTATTGCATTCACGCCACAGCTTGCAGCGCAGGGGCGATCATACTCCACAATGGCATGGTAGGGACATTCAGTCTTGCAGCGGCCGCATTTTATACACTTCGCCTGATCAATAACAGCACCGCTGTTTTCAATGGTAACCGCATTTTTGGGGCAAACATTCTTGCAAGGATGGGCAAGACATTTACGGCAATTATTAGTGACAAAAACAGTTTTTTCCGGGCAAGCTTCGCAGGCAATCTTAATAACAGATACAAGCGGTGGTGTATAAACCCTTGTATCTACATCTATATTCTCTATACCTTCTGAAATTGGTCCCGTTTCAGCAGCGGTTCTGGCATCAAGACCCAAAGCAAGTCTAAGTCTCTCTCCAATAACAGCTCTTTCGCGGAAAACGTTCTCTCTATAATGAGCTTTCTCTCCTGGTATTAAGCGGTATGTCTCATCGCCAAGCTTCTTCAGATCATCATCTTCATAGGCAATTCTGGCAATAGCCGCAAACACCATCCTTCGTATATTGATGATGTCATTATAAAATTCTCTCACAATCTTATCTCCTTGTGTTTATAGCTTTTGCGTTTATCGTACCCCTTACTACTTAGTCAGAATATCGTCAAAGGCCGCATCTAATACTACTGACATAATCTCCTCACGGGACGCATTATGATAGATAACGCCATCTACTACCACAACCGGAGAAACTGCTTTCTTTGTCTTACACTCTCCCAAACATCTTGCTATCTCAATATCGAGATCAAAAACAGGGTTAACGCCTTCTTTCTTAAGAATAGTTTCCTTAAGATTCTCAAGACTGGCTATAATACTGTCGGCTCCCATCATTGTACAGTTTGATCCAACGCAGACTACTATTTTCATATCTTATTCCTTTCGCTGATCCAACTAATTGTTACTATTTTCTATGCTATATTTTTAATTTTATCATATTATCAAGCTTAATAGTTATCATCTTTTATTTCATAAAAACGCCGCCGTTAATATCCAAAGTTGTACCAGTAATATAACGGGCACGCTCAGAAGCCAAAAACGTAATACCGTCTGCCACATCTTGCGGTTTTCCTACACACCCAAGTGGAATTACATTCATCGGAATGCTCATTTCCTTAGTCATTTCTGTGGCAATAAACCCTGGTGCCACTGCATTGACATTCACATTGTACTGTCCCAAATAACGAGCAAGTGATTTAGTTAGGCCAATAACTGCAGCTTTACTCGCCACATAATCTGCTGATGTTGCAATTCCTCCAACTTCACCGGCCAGCGAAGCCACATTAATGATTTTGCCGCTATTTTGTTTTTTAAATATTGGTATGACAGTTTTAACACAGTTCAAAATTCCTTTGAGGTTCACATCCATAACCTGATCCCATTTATCCTCGTCTATGTTTTCAAACGGTTGAGACAAATTGCATATTCCTGCATTATTGACCAATATATCAAGGTGACCGAATTCCAGATAAACTCTTTCAAAAGCTGTTTTTACAGATACTTTACTCGTAACATCCAGCTCTTCAGCGCTTGCCTTGCCAGGGTATAAGCCATTTATGTTATTCACTGCTTCCCGGTTAATTTTTGTATTTCTGGCCATAATTACTACGTTTGCACCTGCTGCCGCCAAGCTTACAGCCGTCGCGTAGCCTATCCCCTGATTGCCACCTGTTACAATTGCCACTTTGTTTTCCAGATTCATTGTTTATCACTCCTGAATTTTTATTCTCCAGCAGCTGTGCATTGTATAATTACAAAAATAGTTATTGCACACACCCTATATACAAATACTTCGTTGACTGGGGTTAATATTGAATTTTAAGTCATTATAGTAAAAATAAATTTTTAAGTCAATAAAATATATTTACGAAATAGCTTGACTCTTGGATAATAAAAATTCATAATAGCACTAATTTATTATTAAATATTTTTCAAGCAATGAAGCTTAAAGGTTCTCTGCCTTTAAGCTTTTTTATTTTTACCAACAAAAAAATACAAAAATAAAGCAATGGCGCTTATTGGTTAATTACTAACCTCTAGGCGCCATTTTTTATGAAACTTTTTTAGGATATTACGAAAGGAGTGAGCCATATAAATGCCTATTTAAAAAAATACATCCCGCTCGTTGATTTTTTGGCTGAAGTATTCGGTGATGATGCCGAAGTCGTTCTACAAGATGTTTCGGATTTTAATAACTCCGTAATATCTATTCGCAATAATCATATAAGCGGGCGCAAATTAGGTGCTCCGGCAACTAATCTCGTACTAAAAGTTATGAATGGAAATTTTACTGACAAAAACTATGTAACAAATTACCGTGGTGTTTCCGCGGTTGGCAAAGTAGTGCGTTCTTCCACTTACTTTATCAAAGATGATAAAAATGTAGTTGTCGGCATGCTGTGCATCAATATTGACATCGACAAATTAGTACAGCTAAAAAATCATCTTGATGGCATATTGAAGCTGCCAGAGGAAATTTTTGAAAAAACAACCGAAAGGTTCAGCGTCTCCGCTGAGGGGTTGGCTTCGGACAGTATTGAAACAATTCTGGAAGAAAGCGGCATATCTCCCGAACGCATGTCACAAGAAGAAAAAATGGAAGTTGTTTACAAGCTCGACAAAAACGGTGTTTTTCTGGTTAAAGGTTCCATTTGCAAAGTTGCTTCAGTTCTAAACGTTTCCAATGCAACCATTTATAGATATTTAAGCAAAATCCGAAGGGAGGTCTAATAGCTAATCGTAGTTTAGTTTCTGCAACATACCCAAAACAAAAATACCATTTGCCTTAAAGGGAGGATATTACATGAAAAAGAAAATGAGTTTATTACTTACGTTGATGCTTATTATGGGTCTCTTAAGCGGCTGTGGCAACAGCAGCTCACAAAGCAAGGAAATTTCTCTCGGGTTGACAGCACCTATGACCGGTGACTATGCAGAATACGGCAATGCCTTTAAAAATGCCATCGAGTTAGCTATTGAAAAAGCAAATGCTGAAGGCGGCATTAACGGCAAAAAGCTGAAACTCGTTGTCGGTGACAGTAAAGCCGATCCTAAAGAAGCCGCCAATATCGCTCAAAAATTTGCAGCTGACAGTTCAATACAAGCTGTTATTGGTGATTTTACCAGTACCGCAGCTTTTGCCGGCTCACCTATTTACCAAAAAAATGGTTTGGTCCAACTTTCTCCTACTTCATCCCATCCTGACTTCACAAAAGGCGGCAACTTCATTTTCCGCAATATTTCAACCCAAGCAGATGAGGGTCCAATCGTGGCCAAATATGCTGTAAACGATTTGCATAAAAAGAAAATTGCTGTAATTTATATTAATAACGACTGGGGCGTTGTTGCCAAAGACAATTTCGTCAAAGGCGTCCAGGACGCTGGCGGTGAGATTGTAGATGTTGAAGCCTATCTGCCTGAGCAAGGCAAGGACTTCAGCGCTATTCTAACAAAAATTCGTGACAAAAACCCTGATATGCTCTATTTAGGCTGTATGTATACAGATGGTGCCTTGATTGCCCAACAAACACGTAAGATGAATTTCAACATCGACTTAATAGGCACAGCCTCTTTGTACTCTGATGAGTTGTTAAAATTAGGCGGTTCAGCCGTTGAAGGATTCCATATGACCTGTTCTTTCTTCCCTGGCAATCAACGCCCTGAAGTTCAGGATTTTGTAAAAAGATACAACGAGAAATATAGCAAAAATCCTACAATGTTCGCTGCACAAGCTTACGACGCTGCCAATATGATTATTAAAGCTTTGAAAGAAGGCGCTACCGATCGTAAATCTTTAAGAGATAAATTAGCGGCAATTAAAGATTTCCCTGGCGTAACCGGAGTTACCTCTTTCGACGAAAATCGCAACGTTAAAAAAGAAATATCCAAATTGGTTGTTAAAGACGGGAAATACACTCCATTTACTAACTGAGTACAAGAATCCGAACGGGTATAACATTGAAAGTTGTACCCGTTCATAAAAAAGGTGGTGTTTTGATTGTTGCTTCAACAAATAATAAATGGCTTAGCACAAGGCAGTATCTATGCCCTGGTGGGAATCGGCTTTGCACTTATTTTTGGTGTGCTTGGGCTTGTCCACTTTGCTCATGGTGAAGTATATATGCTGGGAGCCTTCTTTGGTTTTGCGCTAATCAGCGTTTTCCATTTAGGCGTTGTTCCTGCCCTACTAATTGCTATTATTGCTTCTGCAATTGTCGGCATTCTGGTAGAACGACTAGTTTTCAAACCGCTTCGCAAAGCTCCGGATGTTGCACCGATGGTATGCACCTTAGGCTTATCAGTAGTACTGCAAAACGTTGCGATGTTAGTCTGGGGCAGCGATACAAAATCCGTGCCTGACGTAATCAGCGGTACTGTTATCCCTTTTTTCTCCGCTCACATTTCCACTTCCCAAATATTGATTTTTGCCATATCACTTGTCCTTATGCTTATATTGCAATATATACTTTACCGTTCCAAATTAGGGCGAGCCATCAGAGCCACTGCCCAGAACAAGGATGCCGCTGCTTTAATGGGGGTCAATATCAACAAAGTAATATCAGCCACTTTTGCTTTAGGCTCAGGATTAGGCGGGGCTGCTGGCGTACTTGTAGGCCTCTACTATAATGCCTTTTATCCAACAATGGGTTTTATGGCTGGACTTAAGGCCTTCGTTGCCACTGTTCTTGGCGGTTTGACCAGCGTACCTGGCGCCGTTTTAGGAGGCCTGGTTCTCGGCGTAGCAGAAAATCTGGGAGCTGCTTATATTTCTTCAGGCTACCGCGACCTTATTGCCTTCGTTATTTTGATACTGGTTCTCTTGATTAAACCGTCCGGCTTCTTCGGACGCAGTCTGCAAGGAAAGGTATAGGTGTTGCCTTGTGAATGATATTTTTAAAAACAAGTATCTTTTAGGTGTAATGTTTGCCGGGTTGCTTTTACTGCCCTTTATTGCCGGTGACTACCTTTTGCGAGTAATCATTGTAGCCGGTATCTACGTTATTTTGACTCTAAGTTTAAATCTTGTTACTGGTTACACTGGGCAATTCTGCCTTGGTTGGGCCGCTTTTTATGGAATCGGTGCATACACTTCGGCGCTCCTTGCCATCAATCTCAAGCTGAGTTTCTGGATTGGCCTTCCTGTTGCCGGAACTATGGCAGCCTTGTTCGGCATAGCTCTTGGAATCCCAACCATGCGTCTCAAAGATATTTATCTGGCTATCACAACGCTTGGTTTCGGCGAGATTATTCGTCTTCTTCTTTTAAACTGGTCTGATCTGACACGTGGCTCGATGGGACTTCCAGGCATACCAGCTCCATCAATTTTTGGAATCTCCCTTGATAACAACTATTTTTATTACTACTTTATGTTGGTTTTGGTTTGTATAGTAATCCTTGCCATGGAACGTATCATTGACTCCCGCCTAGGACGTGCTTTAAGCGCTATCCGTGAAGATGAATTGGCCGCAAAGAGTATGGGTATTAATACCACTCGTTACAAAATAATTGCCTTTGCCGTCGGTGCTTTTTTCGCAGGTATTGCCGGTAGTTTCCATGCTCATTACTCCTCGTTTATAGATCCGCAAAGCTTTTCCTTCAGTGAATCAACAATCATTCTGGCAATGGTTGTACTAGGCGGCATGGCTAGCATTAAAGGCTCCGTCCTGGGTGCGCTTATTCTGACGCTCTTGCCTGAAGCCTTAAGAGATTTTTCAGAATATCGTATGATTGTTTTCGGCTTGATCATGATGGCAGTCATGTTGATTCGTCCCCAAGGCATTTGGGGCCAATCCAAAGCTGGTACAGCAAGCATTGGCAAGATTAGGTTCAAGGCTAAAGGAGGTGTTGTAAAAGATGCTGTTAGAGGTTAAAGGCGTAACTAAAAAATTTGGTGGTTTGACCGCTGTCGATAATTTTTCTATAGAAATAGAAAAAGGAACTATTACCGGATTAATCGGGCCAAACGGTGCTGGCAAAACAACTGTTTTCAACCTGTTAACAGGCATCTATCCAGTGAGTTCGGGATCCATAGTTCTTGACGAACAAGATATAACGAACAACCCGTCTCATGTTATTACGCAAAAAGGCTTGACCAGAACTTTTCAAAACATTAAACTCTTTAATAATATGACCGTCTTTGATAACGTACGAATAGGTCATCATTGCCGTGGCAGCAGCAACCTTCTGGGAGCTTTGTTCCGCCCCCCTTCAACCAGACGTGAAGAAAAGGAAATGTCAGAGCGCACTATGTCACTTTTGGAAGATGTGGGTCTTGCTGATCGCAAAGATGAATTGGCCAGTAATTTGAGTTACGGTATGCAGCGCAAATTAGAAATTGCACGTGCTTTAGCAAGTGAGCCAAAGATACTGCTTCTGGATGAGCCGGCAGCCGGCATGAATCCCCAGGAGACCAAAGAACTCACCCAATTTATCAGCAATTTGAAAGACAAGGGACTTACTATTTTGTTGATTGAACATGATATGAAATTGGTTATGAATATCTGCAAAAAAGTAGTTGTCTTAGATCACGGTGCCAAAATAGCTGAAGGTGTGCCACAAGAAATACAAAACAACATTGCTGTTATTGAAGCTTATTTAGGTAAGGGGGCGGCAAAATGCTCACAGTGAAAAACCTTAACACACATTACGGAAACATTCATGCTCTGAAAGGAATTGACCTGGAAGTTGCGCAAGGAGAAATAGTAACTTTGATAGGCAGCAATGGTGCCGGCAAAACAACAACGCTTAAAACTATAATCGGTCTTCTGAAGCCTTCCGCAGGCACGGTCGTGTTTAACGGTACAGATATAACTGGCCTCGGTGCTGATAAAATGGCTGCCAACGGTCTGGTACTTGTCCCTGAAGGCCGCCAGGTTTTCCCCTATATGAGCATTTTGGAAAATTTGGAGATGGGGGCCTACTCCAGAACGAATAAAGCCGAAATCAAAAGAAATTTTGAAAAAGTGTACAGCTTGTTTCCTAAACTATTTGAACGCAAACAGCAACAAGCAGGAACGTTGAGCGGCGGCGAACAACAAATGCTCGCCATTGGCAGAGCCCTGATGGCAGAACCGCAAATGATCCTTTTGGATGAACCGTCCTTGGGACTTGCACCGATCATCGTCGATGGCATCTTTGATTTAATCGTTGAAATAAATAAACAGGGGCTCACTGTATTGCTGGTTGAACAAAATGCCAATATGGCTCTGGCAATCGCTAACCGCGGTTATGTAATGGAAACAGGCAAAATCGTTTTACAAGCTTCTGCCAAAGAGCTTTTAGCAAGTGATGTAGTACGGAAATCCTATTTGGGCGAATAGCCTGCATCAAGAATGCTTTATTAAATTATGAGGGCTCTTTGTTATCAGTGGAGGCCATCAAGAGGAGTGAATTCATTATATGAATAAAGAAACTATTTTTAGTCAAAAAGCCCCGGATGCTATTGGGCCTTACTCACAAGCTATCAAATGCGGCAATTTGCTGTTCATTTCAGGCCAATTACCAGTGGACAAAGAAACCGGCGTAATGCCATTAGATATTAAACTACAAACAAAACAATCATTGGAGAACATTAAGCATATAATTTCTGCCGCCGGTTATTCTATGAAAGATATTGTAAAAACCACTGTGTTTGTTAAAGACCTGGGTCAATTTCAGGCTATTAATGATGTTTATAGCACTTATTTCCCGAATAATCCCCCTGCCCGCGCTTGCATTGAAGTTGCAGGCCTGCCAAAAGGAGCAGGAGTTGAAATAGAAGTAATTGCCTGTGCTGACTGATTTTACATTCTGGCATTAATGAAAGGACGATCCATTATGAAAGAAGTATCGAATATGAATCCCCTATGGCTGACTTTTATTAAAGCCGTCAAAAAAGAGGTAGTACCTGCACTTGGCTGTACCGAACCAATTTCGCTTGCCTTTGCGGCTGCAGTTGCCGCTTCAAAATTAGGCAAACCAGTGGAACGTATTGAGGCCAAAGTGTCAGGGAACTTGATGAAGAATGGTATGGGTGTTACTGTGCCGGGTACCGGCACTACCGGGCTTGTCATTGCCGCAGCCGTTGGCGCTTTGGGCGGCGATCCTGACGCAAAGCTTGAAGTGCTGAAAAACCTGACGCCTGAGCAAGTGGAAGCGGCAAAAGCTATGATTGCTGAAAACAAAGTTGAGTTAAGCGTGGCTGAAGTGCCTAATGCGCTTTATTCAGAAGCCACTGTTTTTAACGGTGAAGATTCCGTAAGAGTTTGTATTGCGGATGAACATATCAACATAATCCGCATAGAAAAAAATGGTGAAACTATTTTTGAAAGCAACCATGGCACTAAAGCCAATGATATTGATGGTTATTCACTCGCTGGCGTAAAGGCCTTGGATATTTATAAATTTGCCATGCAAGTCCCTCTTGCGGAAATTGCTTTTATTAAAGAAGCCGCAGTAATGAATGAGTCTTTATCAAAAGTTGGTATGAGCGGTAAGTATGGGCTGAAAATCGGGGCTACCATGAACAGAAACATTAAGACAGGCTTAATGGACGATAGTCTTTTAACAAAAATTTTGATGCGTACTGCAGCTGCTTCTGACGCACGAATGGGCGGTGCAAGCCTTCCCGCCATGACCAACTCTGGTTCTGGCAACCAAGGAATCGCTGCCACGATGCCTGTCGTTGTCGTTGCCGAACACATAAAGGCAAATGACGAAGCACTTACACGTGCCTTAATCTTATCCCACATGATGGCAATCTACATTCATGACAAGCTCCCCAAACTTTCTGCCTTCTGTGCTGTTACTACCGCCTCTATGGGAGCTGCAGCCGGTATGGCCTTGCTCCTCAAGACTGATTTTAAAAGTGTCAGCATGGCGATCTCCAATATGATTGGTGATGTCGCCGGCATGATTTGTGACGGAGCCTCCAACAGTTGTGCCATGAAAGTATCTACTTCAGCCACAGCAGCATTCAAAGCCGTTCTGATGGCTATGGACGGCACAAGAGTTACCGGCAGCGAAGGTATCGTTGATGAAGACGTTGATCAATCCATCAGCAATTTAGGTCAATTAGCCTCACAAGGTATGGTACAAACTGATGGTCAGATTCTGGAAATTATGTTGAATAAGAAAAACACTATGTATTGTAATGCGGACGAGGCAATTTAAAAATAAACAATTATGCATTTCATCATATAAAAAATACAAATAAAAGGAGAAATTAAAATGATTGAAAACAAAGAAACTATCAAAGGTAATCAAATTGCTGATATTCTAAGAGGCGCTATGGGACATCGCGCAACCTGGACCGGTTTGACCTATATCAAAGCGAAAGAAGAAGGCAAAGCGGAAGAAGCAGAAAGAATCATTCGCGCAGCAATTGCTGAAACCGGCAAAATCCAAGGTGCGGATATTAAAGCAAAATGTGCCAATGCTGATGACGTAGCCAGCTTTACAGAAGCATTTTTAAATGAAAATCTCATCAACTCTTTCGAAATGGAATTTTTGACCAAAAACTCAGACAGATTGGATATAGAATTTCATTACTGCCCACTTTTAAAAGCTTGGCAGGATTTAGGCTTCGACGATGCAACCTGCGAAAAATTATGTGACATGGCTATGGATGGTGACAGAAATATCGCTAAGTCAATGGGTTACGAATTCCATCTTGGAGATACTATTGCCAAAGGCTGCAAAACCTGTCAAATATCCTTCTTTAAAAAAGACAAATAAATTCTTGCCATTATTAAGTTTTGTTATTTCAGCTTTCACAAAAAATAAAAACAGCAATCTCCTAAGATTGCTGTTTTTATTTTTATTAATAGTTACACTTTATGTCCCCTATATGCCTTTTCTTTAGGCATATGCCTCGCTTCCACTTCAGCTTTCGCTTCCTTACTCTGCCAGATTTCCTCCAATGCTTCTACATTTTTCTCTTCTTCACCACTTGTTGCTTCCAAACTTTCCCCTTCCGTTGTATCAGCGTTCAGATACTTTTCTAAAACTTCCTTGCTGTGCTTAGTCATACCATTCATCCCTCCTTAATTTTTCTTACTATCTGCTAAGCAAGGCAATATTGCGAACTATATACCTGTTATATAGCGGATAAATCTTACCAATTTATTCGTAGGCGACGATATAATGATTATGGTTTTCCTGAAAACTTTACATGCTTTAGTTTGATCGCCAGTGTAATAGTCTGATTATTCTAATAATATTTCTTTCTAAATCATACCACATAATTCAGTTAAATTAAATATCTCTTTTCCTTCAGAATTTGAACATTATCCGAACTAAAATTTTTGCGGCTTTTCCCGGGGAATATTTCGTGATAGAATTATTCATGAGCATTATTGCACAGGAGGAAATTATGGTAGAACAATTTTTTTATGAACCAAAACAAAATATTTTTT
>CAYTOV010000032.1:0-13150 GCA_964439485.1 uncultured Acidaminococcales bacterium
AAAGGCCAAAAGTTATGGTAACAAGAACAAGAATAATCAGCCATTGGAAGAAAAAGCCTATGCCCGTACCGGTAAACTCCAATTGTCTGCCCTCGACATAGGTATTGCTGCAAATCCACCTTTGTTGTGCAGAATATGCCCAAGGAAAAAACAGTCCGCATGTAATAACAGTCAAAATCGTTGTCCAGATCAGAAGCCAAAGATAGCCAAAACCACTGCCCTCAAAAATAAAATCTTTTTTCATATTGCCACCTCCCGGATACTCCTCTTGCCCTGAATTATACTAGAGCGCAGAACCCTTGGCAAGTAACGCATTACCCAAGCATGTGTCGAAGGCGGAGCAGGAAGACTCCTGGCTCAATTACCACTAGCCTCCAAATAAAAGCTCGCCAGTTGTCTAAATCTTATAGCACAGCCAATGTATGCCCGCCAGTAACCTTATTGGCGTAGCTATTATAACTCAGCGCTCCAATTCTTCAAGAAGAATTGCCAAGCGCGTGTCGAAGGCGGAGCGAGAAGATTGCTGGCGGGCTTTTTTACAAAATAGAGGACTCATATCATTGATATGAGCCCTCTAGCATTTCAATATTTTTGCGTCTTATTGCATTCTTTCTTTCAGCAAGTTGTTAACCATTTCCGGATTAGCCTTGCCGCGAGATTTCTTCATGATTTGTCCAACCAGGAAGCCCAGTGCACGATCCTTGCCAGCCTTGTAGTCAATAATAGACTGCGGATTTTCCGCTAGCGTTTCCTCAACGATTTTTACAATTGCACCCTCATCGCTGATTTGTTCCAAGCCAAGTTCTTTAACCAATGCTTGCGGAGTCTTGCCTGTTTTCAGCATTTCGATGAAAACTTTTTTGGCAAGCTTGCTAGAGAGAACACCCTTGTTGATCAGGTTAACCATTTCGCCAAGGTTAGCAGGAGTTATAGGGAATTGCTCAATTGCAATATTCTCGCTGTTCAGGTAAGCAGAGACATCACCCAGCAGCCAGTTGGCAATACCTTTGGAATCCTCCGTATGTTTAGCAGCTTCATCAAAGTATTCTGCCATTGCTTTAGTTGACACGATATTCTCAGCATCATAATCAACAAGTCCTTTTTCCTGCATCAGGCGAGCTTTACGAGCCGCCGGTAATTCAGGCAGTTCGCTCTTGACTCTGGCAATCCAGGCATCATCAATTTCAACCGGTACCAAGTCTGGTTCCGGGAAATAACGATAGTCATGAGCCTCTTCCTTGGAACGCATGGAAAGGGTCACACCTTTGCCATCATCCCAGGTTCTTGTTTCCTGAACAACAGTGCCGCCGTCTTCAACCAACTGGATCTGACGTTGAATTTCATACTCAATCGCTCTTTCCAAAGCACGGAAGGAGTTCAGGTTCTTGATTTCCGCACGTGTACCAAATTCAGTTGCGCCTTCCGGCATCACAGAAATATTGGCATCGCAGCGCAGGCTGCCTTCTTGCATTTTGCAGTCGCTGACCTCTGTGTATTCCAGAATCGCCTTCAGCTTTTCCAGGTAGGCTCTGGCCTCGGCAGACGAACGCATATCAGGCTCAGAAACGATTTCAATCAAAGGTACACCGGCACGGTTGTAGTCAACTGCTGAAGAATCAGAAGTCTTGATGGTTGCGCCGGAATGTATCAATTTACCAGCATCCTCTTCCATATGAATACGCGTAATGCCGATTCTCTTAGTCTGACCGTCAACTTCAATATCGATATGACCACCTTCGCAGATAGGTTTATCGAATTGAGAGATCTGATAGTTTTTGGAAAGGTCAGGATAAAAATAATTTTTACGGTCAAATTTATTAAACTTTTTAATTTCGCAGTCAACAGCAAGTCCTGCGCGAATAGCAAACTCAACAACTTGTTTGTTCAGTACCGGCAAAGCGCCAGGCATACCCAAGCAGACAGGGCAGACATGAGTATTAGGCTCACCGCCGAATTCCGTGGAGCAGCTGCAGAAAGCTTTTGATTTTGTTTTCAGTTCCGAATGGACTTCTAAACCTATAACTGTTGTATATTTCATGATTATTTACCCCCCAGCGGTGCCATAACTTTGTGGTAATCATGTGCCTGCTCGAAGGTGTAGGCAGCGCGCAGAATAGTTTCCTCGTCCAGAAGTTTGCCGATCAGCTGCATGCCAACCGGTAAACCATCAGCAAAACCAGCAGGTACGGAAATACCCGGCAAGCCGGCAAGGTTTACAGGAATTGTGCAAACATCGAGCATATAGATAGCAAGAGGATCCATCTTGCCGTCAATTGGATAAGCAACTACCGGCGAAGTCGGTGTTAAAAGCAGATCACACTGCTTGAAAGCTTCTTCGAAGTCCTTGCGGATCAAAGTGCGAACCTGCATAGCCTTCAGGTAATAAGCATCATAATAACCAGAACTCAAAACATAAGTACCGAGCATGATACGACGTTTAACTTCTGAACCGAAACCTTCGGTACGGCTGGCAGTCGTCATTTCAGGAGCTGAAGTTGCCTTCATGTTACGATAACCGTAACGAACGCCGTCAAAACGTGCTAGGTTGGCAGAAGCTTCTGCCGGAGCAATTATATAGTAAGTAATTACTGCATATTCAGTATGAGGAAGGGAAACTTCGACAATTTCCGCACCCATAGCTTCATAATCTGCAATAGCTTTCTTCAGAACAGCATCTACCTTAGGATCAAGACCAGCGCCAAAATATTCTTTTGGCAAACCGATTTTCAAACCTTTGACATCTTGCTTCAGTGCTTTGGTAAAATCTGGCACATCAACAGGCAAAGAAGTGGAATCATGCGGATCAACGCCGCAAATGGTATTAAGGACAGTAGCTGCATCAGTTACATCCCTTGTAATAGGTCCAATCTGGTCAAGAGAAGAAGCAAATGCTACACAACCATAACGAGATACACGTCCATAAGTCGGTTTAATGCCTACGCAACCGGTAAAGGAAGCCGGCTGACGGATAGAACCACCGGTATCAGAACCAAGTGACCAGATTGCTTCGCCGGCAGCAATAGTTGCTGCAGAACCACCGGAAGAACCGCCTGGTACCAAATCAAGATTCCACGGATTGTGCGTAGTGCCAAAATAAGAAGTTTCAGTAGTGGAGCCCATCGCAAATTCGTCAAGATTTGTCTTGCCAAGGAAAATCGTTTCATCTGCACGTAGTTTTTCAATAACATGCGCATCATAAATCGGATTCAGGTTTTCCAGCATTTTGGAAGAACAAGTTGTTCTTAATCCCTTGGTGGAAATATTATCCTTAATCGCGCCCGGAATACCGGCAAGAGGAGCAATCGCTTCACCTGCGGCAATCATTTTATCTACTTTAGCAGCCTGCGCCAGCGCATTTTCTTTGTCTAAAGTTACATACGCCTTGACATCTTTTTCGACTTCTGCAATGCGGTCATAAACATTATTGGTCAGCTCTACAGAGCTTATTTCTTTTTTTACGAGTTTCTCATGCAGTTCATGAGCTGTGCTCTTATATAAATCCACAGTATTTCCTCCTTCTATTCGATAACTCTTGGAACTTTGAAGCCACCGTCATGTACTGCCGGTGCATTAGACAAGGCCACTTCCTGGCTGACGCCTTCAACCGCAATATCCTCACGCAAAACATTGCTGAGAGGCAAAACATGTGCAGTCGGTTCAATGCCTTTTGTATCCAATTCATTAAGAATATCAGCATAATTGAGGATCTGGTTAAACTGCTCGGTAAATTTTTCCATTTCGCTTTCAGGAATAGTAAGTCGCGAGAGTTGTGCGATATACTCTACATCCTTAGTTGTAACTTTCATTTTTTCACCATCCTAAATCTTTTATAATATTCACCCATCAAGAGAAAATAAAAGAGAAAACTTAACTTATAAATTATAGCACAAAAACCATCTCGTTGACGAGATGGTTTTTGGTGTTTATTGTTGTAAAAGGCGCATGAATTCAGTTTCATCAATTACTTTCACGCCTAGTTCCTGAGCTTTGGTCAATTTACTGCCAGCCTCGGCACCGGCAACAACATAATCCGTTTTCTTACTGACAGAACCGGAAACCTTTGCTCCTGCATCCTGCGCCATTGTTTGTGCTGTTGCTCTGTCCAAAGTAGGCATTGTACCTGTGAATACCAAAGTTTTACCATAAAATGGATGACTGGTATCAGTTCCGGCAACGCCCTTCATTTCCATGTTGAGACCTATTTTTTTCAGTCTGTATAGCAAGTCCAGATTG
This sequence comes from uncultured Acidaminococcales bacterium, assembly GCA_964439485.1. Classification (GTDB taxonomy): domain Bacteria; phylum Bacillota; class Negativicutes; order Acidaminococcales; family Acidaminococcaceae; genus RZYP01. The sequence continues at coordinate 4,234 of CAYTOV010000032.1, forward strand.
GAAGGAACCGCAAAGTAGGACACGACACTTTCAGCAATCTTTGGTCCGATATCCCTGATAGCGCTCAATTCATCTGTGCTTGCCTGGCGCAGAGCGTCGATGTTGCCATATTGCAAAGCAAGTATGCGGGCAACTTTGGCACCAACATGACGAATACCGAGTGCAAAAAGCAGCTTGTCAAAACTCTGCTTCTTACTTTCTTCTATAGCCGCCAAAAGATTTTCCGCGGATTTTTCGCCCATGCGTTCAATCTTCAGCAATTGTTCTTTTTGCAGCAAATACAAATCAGCCGAATCTTTCACCAGTTCAGCGGCAATCAACTGATTGATCACAGCAGGTCCGCAGCCATCGATATTCATGGCATCACGCGAAACAAAATGGATGAGTCCTTCTCTGCCTAAAGCAGGACAGTGAGGATTAGTGCAGCGAATCGCAGCTTCACCTTCCCTACGGACAACCGGCCAGTCACATTCAGGGCAGTTTGCAGGCATCGTGAATTCTTTTTCCTGGCCCGTTCTTTTTTCGAAAACAACCCAAAGCACTTCCGGTATGATTTCGCCGGCTTTATTGATGACAACGCGGTCACCTATGCGGATATCTTTTTCCTTGATAAAATCTTCATTATGCAGCGTAGCCCGGCTAATCGTACTGCCGGATAGCCTGACGGGGGTCAGCACTGCTGTCGGAGTCAAAACGCCGGTGCGTCCTACTTGCAGGATAATATCTTCAACCGTTGTTTCTGCTTGTTCCGGTGGGAATTTAAAAGCAACTGCCCATCTTGGGTCTTTGCCAGTCGCGCCCAGCAAATTCTGCTGCCAGACAGCATTGACCTTTACGACAACGCCATCAGTATCATAAGCCAAAGTAGCTCTTACTTTTTCATGTTTTTCAATCAACTGCCAGACTTCTTCGATGTTTTTCGCCTTTTGCCAGCCTTCGCTGACACGAAACCCGAATTTAGCAAGCATCTCCATTGATTCAGCGTGAGAATCCTGTGCGCCGAGACCCACGGCATATGCAAAAAAGCTTAGGGATCTTTTTTCTGTTATCTGAGGGTTAAGCTGTCTCAAAGAACCAGCAGCAGCATTACGAGGATTAGCAAATTCCGGCTCATCAGCCGCTACACGTTCGGCATTCAATCTCATGAAAGCACGCCTAGGCATATAAACCTCGCCGCGGACATCCAATAGTTCCGGAGCTCTTTCCCCCGGTGCAAGCTGCAAGGTCAAAGGAATACTGCGAATGGTACGCACATTATTGGTAACATCTTCGCCTATTGTGCCATCACCGCGCGTCGCAGCTCGTACAAAGCGGCCTTTTTCATAAATCAGGCTGCAGGCGAGTCCGTCAATTTTCGGTTCCACGACATATTCAACTTTAGTCCCTTCAGGCAAGCCGCTGTGAACTTTTCTGGCAAAATCTCTGACTTCCTCTGCGGAGAAGACATTGCCCAGACTCAAAAGCGGCGTTATATGCTTTACTTCCTTGAAACTCGGTGCTACATGTCCGCCAACTCGCATAGTTGGCGAATCCGGCGTAATAAGGTCAGGGTACTGAGTTTCCAGTTTACGCAAGTTTGCAACCAGCTCGTCATATTCGGCATCTGATATTTCCGGCATATCCAGCACATAGTATAAATGCTCATGACGCCTGATTTGTGTACGCAGGTCTTCTATTTTTTTCGTGGCCTGCGCTTTAGATAAATCATCCATCCGAAATGCTCCCCTCTGCTCTTTGCCCTTAAACTTTCTTCAATACAGCAAATTTCGTCAAAAGACTACGCACGCCCTCACCGGCAAAAGCGACTTTGACTTCCTGCCCATCAGTATTATCCTTGGCACTGACAATCGTACCCAAGCCCCATTTAGCATGCGTAACCTTGTCACCAACAATAAATTTGGCAATTCCTTGTCCGCTTGCACTCGTTGGCACAAAACTTTTCGTAGGTTTTATCAGCCAATTCATTTCACCGACTTTTTCTTGTTTCCTGTTACCAGTATCATGCAAAACTCGCTGCTCAACTTCTTTTTTCTTCACTGTCAGAAGTGCACGAGGAATTTCTTTCAAGAACCTGGATGGCGGGTACATAACTGTATGGCCGAAGACCATTCTCATCCTGGCACCCGTCAGGAACAGATGCTTTTCTGCCCTGGTAATGCCTACGTAACAAAGGCGGCGTTCCTCTTCTATTTCTTCCTCATCCATCAATGTACGTTGATGTGGGAACATACCTTCTTCCAAACCAGCCAGGAAGACTATTGGGAACTCCAGTCCTTTTGACGAATGTAAGGTCATCAAAGTTAACGCATCACCATCAATGTGAGCATCATCGATATCTGCTACCAACGCAACATGGCCGAGGAAGTTTTCCAGGCTATTTTCTTCTTCTGAAGCAGCAAACTCCTTAGCTACGCTTATAAGTTCCTGCAAGTTGTCTATTCTGCCCTGTGCCTGTACTGTGTGTTCGCTCTCCAGCTCTTCCAGATAACCAGTCCGGTTCATAACCTCTTGCACAAGAGTTTCCACAGGCATAGACGTTGCCATTTCCATCAATGCAAAAACAATAGAAGCCAATTCCTCCAATTTGCTGACAAAACGGCTACTCAAACCTTTTACTAGAGTTGGATTTGACACTATCTCAAATAGATTGCTTCCATTTTCCAATGCGCAGGCTTGCAGCTTGCCGATTGTGGCATCGCCAATACCGCGTCTTGGCACGTTAATGATACGCAATAAGCTCAATGTATCATTAGGGTTATAAAGAACGCGCAGATAGGCCAGAATGTCTTTGATTTCCTTACGGTCATAGAACTTTTGTCCGCCTACCATGACGTAAGGTAAACCGCTCTTGATCAGCATTTCTTCAAAAATACGCGACTGTGGGTTAGTACGATATAATACGGCAACATCGCCGAGCTTGATATTCTCTTCACGCTGCAGCTCCAAGACTTGTTCTATTACGAACCGTGCTTCGTCGCGCTCATCAACGGCCTGATAATAAGTAATCGGCGTTCCGTTAGGATTTTCTGTCCAGAGTTCTTTTGGCTTTCTTGCCGTATTATGTTCAATAACAGCATTAGCCGCATCAAGAATCACCTGTGTGGAGCGATAATTCTGCTCGAGTTTGATAACCTTAGCATCAGGATAGTCCTTCTCAAAATCCAGGATATTCTGAATATCAGCACCGCGCCAGCCATAAATACTTTGATCGACATCGCCAACCACGCAAAGATTGTGATGTTTTTCGCTCAGAATCTTCGTCAGCATATACTGTACATGATTGGTGTCCTGATATTCGTCGACCATTATATAGGAAAATCTTTCCTGATATTTTGTTCTTACTTCTTCATTCTGCTGTAAGAGACGAATTGTTAAAAGTAACAGGTCATCAAAATCCAACGCATTATTCTGCAATAATTTCTTTTCATAAACATTAAAGATTTCTGCAATCTTTTGCGAATGAAAATCAGCAGCATTGCGCGCGTATTCCTTGGCATCCTGCATATTATTCTTAGCATTGGAAATCTGCCCGATAAGGGAATTGACCGGGAAATTCTTATCATCAAGATTCAATTCTTTCAATACTTCTTTCAGCACATTTTTGCTGTCATTAGTATCATAAATAACAAAATTAGAAGCATAACCACCAAGTTTATCAATCTCCATGCGCAAAAAACGTGCGCAAAAAGCATGAAAAGTAAAAAGCCAGACATCTTTTGCCGCAGGTCCGACCATTTTGTCGACACGTCTGCGCATTTCTCCCGCTGCCTTGTTGGTAAAAGTTATGGCCAAAATTTTATAAGGTGCTACACCTTGCTCGAGCAGCCATGCAATACGGCAAGTAAGAGTCTTTGTTTTACCGGAACCGGCACCTGCCATAATCAGCATTGGCCCTTCTGTATGTTGTACTGCTGCCGTCTGTTCTTTGTTCAATCCGTGCAAAATTTTGTTCATGTTTTCCTCACAAGTCCATTTCTAAATAATAAGTCCAAATATAATTTTAACAGATTTGCCGCTTTCCTTCTAATGCTTTTTTTGTAACTTTATGGCATAATAATTACAATTAATATTGCTATATAAGGGGGAAACGTTGCAACAAAGCCGTTTATGGTCTCTGGCAACGTATAATTCAAATGTCTGATAAACCTTATGTCCCTGCTGAATCACTCAGCAAACTCTGGCGCGCCTTAATTGAGTTTGACATGCTTAGCGAAGGAGACAAAATTCTGATTGGCCTCTCCGGCGGCAAAGACAGCATGTTCCTGACTGCCGCTTTAGCGGAAGCGCAAAAATATTCTCCAGTTAAGTTCGAACTTGCCTGCTACACTGTTGACGGTATGTTCAGTCCTGACTTCCCTGAAAAAGAACTGCAAGCGTTCTGTGCAGGCTACGGGCTCAAACATTATCACGAAAAAGTCAATGTAATGGAAGCCTGGCAAAATAAGGGCAACACGCCTTGTTTTACTTGTGCCTTTTTTAGGCGAGGGGCTACTAACCGCAAAGCAAAAGAACTTGGTTTTAACAAAATTGCCTTGGCACACCATCATGACGATGCCGTGGAAACTTTTCTGATGAATGTTCTTACTTCCGGTCAGTTACGTACTTTCCTGCCTGTAACCAAGCTGTCACGCTCCGGACTGACTGTCTTAAGGCCTCTTCTTTATTACAGGGAAGCGGAAGTTATCGCTGCTGGTAAAGCAATCGGCTTACAGCCGCTGAAAAATCCGTGTCCCTATGATGGCCACACCAAACGTCAGGAAATCAAAGAACATATCGAAGCGCTTGCCAGCATCAATCCGGAAGTTTACGACCACCTTGCGGCCGCTATGCGCAATTCTCCTAATCAGGAACTATGGCCGGAACAGTTAGCACAGAAAACCATGGTAAAAAAGTTCCATGAATTCTGGCAGAAAAAAGGCAAAAAAGAATAATAACGCCTTGCCTCAAGGGCAAAGCGTTATATCTGGTCAGAAGCAAAATCAATAGGTCAGACTTACTGCGCCCTTTTCGGTTATTAATACGGTATGTTCCCATTGAGCTGACGGCATACCATCTATGGTCAGCGCCGTCCAGTCATTCGCTGCATCAACATAGATATCTTTCTTACCCATATTGATCATAGGTTCAATAGTAAAAATCATGCCGGGCACTAACAGCATCCCGGTATTTTTTTTGCCTACATGACAAACAAAAGGTTCTTCATGAAATTCAATACCAACGCCATGGCCGCCGAATTCACGCACTACTGAGTAGCCGCGTTTATGAGCATAATTACCGATAGCAGCACCTATATTTCCCATAAAGGCCCATGGTTTAGCGGCTTCAATGCCTATTCTCAGGCACTCTCTGGTAATAGCCACGAGGTCTTGTTTCTTCTTGTCAACCTTGCCAATCATGAACATACGTGACGCATCAGAGTAATAGCCTTTGTAAATTGTTGATACGTCTACATTAATGATATCTCCGCTTTTCAAAATGACGCTTTTGTCGGGAATGCCGTGGCAAACCTCTTCGTTTACGGAAGTACAGCAGCTCTTTGGAAAGCCCATAAAATTAAGCGGTGCCGGAATTGCGCCATGGGAAACAGTGTAATCATAGACCATGACATCAATGTCTTCTGTGCTCATGCCAGCCTTGATGTGTTGCTCCACATAGTCAAGTACACCTGTATTAATATCGCAGGATTCTTTGATGCCGGCAATCTGCTCCGGCGTTTTCAGCATAGAGAGGTCAGGCACTTCGTAGCCTTTTTCTTTGTATTCCTGTATCTTTTTTTCAATGGGCAGATGGCATTCGCTATAAGCTTTGCCGCTGCCGCACCAACATGGTGAATTGTTTTCTGACATACTTTTTACTCCTTTATACATGGTATTACTTATTATAGCACTTTTCCCGCTATTGCGCTCTCACGTTTCTGTGATAAACTATAAGTTGATAATTCTTTCGGAAGGACTGTTCTATGGAAACTTTACTATATTATTTCAACACTATGTTTTTTTATTTTACCGAGTATGTTATGCACTTTGACCGCTATATTCCCGCTATCATGCAGGATCACGGCTACCTCATTTATTTTCTGCTGTTCGCCATCTTTTTCTGCGAAACAGGTTTGGTTGTTACACCTTTTTTGCCCGGCGATTCTTTACTATTTGCGTGCGGAGCTCTGGCAGCCACTGCAGACAGCCTGCATTTACCAACGCTCTTCATCATTTGTCTTACCGCAGCTATCCTCGGCGATGCCTGCAACTATATGATTGGCGAAAAACTTGGCCATCAACTGATTGCCCGACACAATCGCCTGATTAAACCAGAGCACATTGAAAAAGCTCAGAAGTTCTACGAAAAACACGGTCATAAAGCCATTTTTCTTGCTCGTTTCGTACCGATTGTCCGCACTTTTGCACCGTTCGTTGCAGGTATCGGCAACATGCATTATCGTACCTTCGCCGTGTATAACATTATTGGCGCCATCACATGGGTTACTCTTTTCATCGGTGCCGGTTATTTCTTCGGCAATATGTCATTTGTCAAAAATAACTTTTCTCACGTAACTCTTGGTATCATTGTTTTTTCCGTCTTGCCTATTGTTTTTGAAATAGTTAAAGCACGTAAAGAAAACTAATAATTAATTAAGAAGGAGTAATTGTATGTACTATTTTACCAATGACTACTCTGAAGGCGCCCATCCTCTTATTATGCAAAAACTCCTGGAAACAAATATGGAGCAGACTGATGTTTATGGCAGCGATCAATACTGTGCTAAGGCCAAAGAGCTTATTAAAACAGCCTGTGGACGTGAAGATGCCGATGTTCATCTTTTTATCGGCGGTACTCAAACAAACTTCACGATTATTAGCGCCGCACTCAGACCTTTCCAAGGTGTCTACTCCTCTTTTCTTGGTCACATCAACACTCACGAAGCTGGTGCCATCGAACACACCGGTCACAAAGTGTTGGAATTACCGACTGCTGATGGCAAGTTGACGGCTCAGCAGGTTGAAGAAAACTATCTGATCTATTTGAACGACCCCAAACGCGAACATTGGGTACAGCCTAAGATGGTTTATATCTCTCATCCTTCTGAGGTTGGTACTCTCTATACAAAAAAAGAACTGGAAGAACTCTCCGTCACCTGTAAAAAATATGGTCTTTATCTCTTTCTTGATGGTGCACGTCTTGGCTACGGACTTATGTCACCTGGTACTGACCTCACGCTAAAAGACATTGCCAGACTTTGTGATGTTTTTTACATCGGCGGCACCAAATGCGGAGCGTTGTTCGGTGAAGCAGCTGTTATTCTCAATCCAGACCTAAAACCTGATTTTCACACCATTATGAAACAAAGCGGCGCTGTTTTAGCTAAGGGTCGCCTCCTGGGTCTGCAGTTCCAGACACTGTTTACCGATAACCTCTACGAAAAAATCTGCCAGCATGGCATTAACATGGCAATGTTGCTGAAAGAAGCTTTTGCGGAAAAAGGCCTGCCTTTCGTCGCGGAATCCTTTACTAATCAGCAATTCCCTATTCTGACAGAAAAAATGTATGAAACACTTACTAAGAAATATGGCATAGGTTCCTGGGAAGTCTTTGACAATGGCACACGCGCTGTACGCTTCTGTACCAGCTGGGCAACTTCTGAAGAACAAGTTCATGATTTAATAAATGATTTAAAAGCTTTGTGAGATGAAAAAACCCGTGATTCTTATTAATAAGAATCACGGGTTTTTTATTTCTGCCTGGAAAGCAAGAATACCGTACCTAATATGCAGGCAACGCCGATGCTATCGGGTATGCCGAAGTCTACATTTAAAAGCAGCACCGACAGGACAACGGAAGAAAGCGGTTCCACCGAGGCCAGCGCACCTACTTCTGAAGGCTTGATATATTTTGTACTTTCCAGATAAGTGTAAAAAGCAATTATCGTACCAAAAATTATGACAGCCACCAAGGCAAGAAACGTATGCAGATCCCAAATACCGATAAAAGGCCAGGGCCTGCGCACAAGCGTCAAAATACCGCCGCCGATGACCATCGACCAGCCAATGACAAGTGCTGACGAATACTTTAGCAAAAGTTCCTTCGGCTGAATCGTATAAAAAGCCATGGCAAAGGCTGACAACACACCCCAAAAAAGTGTTTCCTCGGAAATAGCCAGCTTATCCCACTGGCCTTTGGTAATCAAAAGATAAGTACCCATCATTGCTAGAAGAACAGCCAAAACTTCTGTATGGTCAGGTCGACGTCTACGCTTCCAGACTGCATACACTAAAACAATGACCGGCATCAGATACTGCAATATCGTGGCCGTTGCCGCGTTGCCGTAATTAATTGCCAGGTAATAAGTGTATTGAGTCGCCATCATGCCAAAAATACCGAAAACAACAAGTTGTCTCCTATATCTTGCATTCTGCCAGATAGAAAAAACGTCTCCGCCGCCATGATAGTGAAAAAGCAGCATGATGATACCAGCAATAAGCATACGTACACTAGCCAGCCAAGTCGGGTCAAGATGCTGAACTTCGAATAAATACTGCACGGCTACTCCGGAAGCTCCCCATAAGGAAGCCCCGCCCAAAACCATGATTATTCCTTTTCTTCTGCTGCTTGCTGCATCCAATCTCATACCGCCATTCGCAAATATATTTTTCAGCACTTTTCCAGCAGTTAAGTTTTAACGGAAAACTTCTGTCAAAGGTGGTATAACTTGTTTCTTACGAGAAAGACAGCCAGGCAGATAATAGAAGCCATCTTCTGTCTTCTCACCAAAAGCTGATATCAATATGCTTTGCGGTTCCCCAGCGACAAGCAAATCACTTGCCTGACCAAGAATGTCAGTTACCAGGAGTAGGGCAAAATCATAGCCATCTTCCTTTTTCAATGCTTGCAGGGCGCTCTGCAGTTCAGGATATTTCGTCTT
>CAYTOV010000033.1:0-4582 GCA_964439485.1 uncultured Acidaminococcales bacterium
AACTTTTTTGAAGTTTTCTGTTTGATACCCGCTCCGTTACTGGAGCTCTTATATAGTATCACTTGTAACTTCAGATTGCAAGCCCTCATTTTGTAATTTCTTTAACATTTTCCAATGAAACACTAGGGTGCGTTGGATTGACGAATACCATAAACACTTGCTTTACGAGCACAAATTTTTTATATAATTTCATATTTTTTTAATGCTTTTCCATTTAAATAGTCACACAAACGGCCTTGATAACCATCACGTTCTTCAAGCATTTTATCAATTTTACCCTTAATCTCCCACCATTTTTCTCCCCAATTGCTGAACTCTGTATGAGACTCTGGTGCTCTACCTATTAAGCGCTGCACAACAATGGCTTTATCCAGATATTCCAGAAACAAAATAACTCGTTCCATATACTCTTCCATACTAACAAGTTGCAGCTTGCCTGCAAGATATTCCTCAGCCATTGAAGTTCCCTTTATTATATAAAGAGCATGTATTTTGGCTTCGGTCGTCTTCATAGCTGACAAAACTTTAGCAGTTTCTATAACATCCAATCTATCGCTGCCTGGCAGATTCAATATCACATGCGTACAACTTTCAAGTCCATATTTATTAATACGTTGCATAGCATCAAGATACTCTGCCAATGAATGACCTCGGCGTATTTCTTCAAGCGCATGATAATTAACCGTCTGCAGCCCCAGCTCAACACTTATGTCAACTTTCGTTTTGCTTTTAATATCTGCCAGTTTTTCCAAATAACTGTCACTTACGCAGTCAGGACGGGTAGCCAAAGCAATTCGTACAACATCTTCATCACAAGCCTCAAGCAGATATTTTTCCAAAGTTGCTAGTGGCAGATAGGTATTTGAATAGTTTTGCAAATAAGCTATAAATTTTTTAGCTTTATATTTATCTATAATATGGCCTTTATGCATGGCAATTTGTTCTTTAATACCTACCGTATCAGGAACATGCTGGTAACCAGCCCCTATATCACCACAAAAGCTGCATCCATCGAACCCACATGTGCCATCTCGGTTTGGACAGGTTACAGGAATACTTATTGGTAACTTATATACTTTTACACCATATTTATTTTTAAGAAAATCCGAATAATTATTATATCTGTTTGTCATAAAAATCTTTGCCCTCTATCTCTAAATAATGCACTTCTGAACCAGTCAGATCCGCAAGCACAATAAAATCAGAACCAGCGCCCTTAGCCGGATGCCATTCAAATCGTTCAATAGGCAGATACTTGCGCACCTTCCGCCATGTTGAAAAATCATATGATGGCAAATACTTCCTTATAATGTTTTCATTTCGCCAAAACTCTAATACCTTTTCTTTAATTTCTTCTCCATGCCACTCAAAAGCATTGGGCTGCCAGCCAGGTTGTTTTAAAAACACATCAAAACGCAAAATTTCATTTAAAGTCTTTGCCTGCTCCGGGAATTTTTCGTCACAGAACAATTTCAACAACAAAGTCACATTTCTGATATTATGCCCTTCCGGATACAGTCCTTTACTATCCCACCAGACACTAAGGTCCTCATAAAAGGCATATGCATCAGCTTTGTAATATTCATTTATTATGTGTTCTAAAAAATAATCGAATTTACCAGTATTATAGGTATGTTCAAAAACATCTTCCAAAACTTTCAAAAACCGCATCTCTTTATAAGGAACATATTTTGTTTGCAAAACTTCATAAGGAGTGTCATCCATATAAACAATCTCATGCTCTTCAGCCTGTTGCGACATCAAAGAGCCCTTTAAAACTTTTAAAAAACCAAGTTGCAGCATATGAGGGCGCAAAGCATAAACGTCATTAAAAGATTGTTTGAAGCTAAGAATACCTTCATAAGGTAGTCCCGCAATAAGATCAAGATGCAAATGTATATTGCCAAAAGTCAGAATCTCTGTAACGTTTTTCACCAAAGCTTGCCAGTCATCTTTTCTGCCTATTGCCTTCAAAGTATCTTGATTAGTTGTTTGCACCCCAATCTCAAACTGAAACCTTCCTTTAGGAACTGTCTTAAGAAAATTCAGGACATTTTGCGAAAGTAAATCAGCCTTGATTTCAAAATGAAAAAGGGTTTTAGTATCTTTTTCAGCAAGATGCTGCATTATCGGCAAAAAGTAATCTTCCCCCAAATTGTAGGTACGGTCAACGAACTTTACTAAAGGAACTTCAGCTTCGATAAATTTATCCAATTCTACCAGGACCTTATCAAGAGGTTTCCTTCTAACATAATGTGAAATTCCTGACAAACAATAAGAACAGCTGAACGGGCAGCCACGTGTGCATTCATAATAAGCAATTTTGTGAAGTTCCTTAAAAGACTTCATATCATCATACGAGAATGGCAAAACAGCCAAATTTTCAACAACGGCCAAATTGCCAGCATTTTGAATGCCGCCATCTTCATCAATCCAGGCAATACTTTTGGAAACAACTTTTCGTCCTTTTTCCAAATCATTCAGAAGGGAAGCAAAAATTTCTTCACCCTCACCTTGCACAATAAAATCAGCATCCGGGCACTCGCAAAAGGCGGAGGCGGCAGTAAAAGAAACCTCTGGTCCTCCAAGTACTATAATGCTCTCCGGCATAACCTTGCGGACTAAACTTACTAATGAATATACATAGTTTTTGTTCCAAATATGGACGTCCAGGCCGATAATATCCGGTTCATAAGAACTGATTTCAGCCAAAGAGGCAAGCAACGGCGTTTGTATGGTCTGCTCGCAAAAATCTATGTCAAATCCTTTTTGCTTACAGTAATAGCTTACTGATCTGATGCCTAAAGATGAATGTATATATTTACTGTTATTTGCAACTAATAGTGTTCGCATTATTCTGTCCTTCCAAAATAAAATATTCTTTCTCTGTGCTATAATAATAGTATTGTCCGGTAATTTTTGCAAGGAGTGATAAGAATATGACTACTACTAACACAGTACCAAAACATGGCAGCGAAGTATTAAGACAGGATATACCACAAACACAAAAATGGCACATAGAAGATATTTTTGCAAGCCTTTCAGAATGGGAAGCAACCTGCCAAACATTGAAAAACAGATTAAATGATTTGTCGGCTTTTAAAGGAAAACTTCATGAGACCGAAAAACTCTTGAATTGTCTTGCTTTGCGCGATGAACTCTCACAAGGTATTGAAAAAATATATGCCTACACGCGCCTGCAAAGAGATACTGATAATGCGGACCAGAATTTTCAGGAATTAGTAGGTATAGCAGAAAATATAACTGCTGATTACTATAATGCAATATCCTTTATTGAACCAGAAATTTTAGCGCAAAAAGAGCTTTCTTTTAATGTGCTAGAGAAAATCAATCCGGAATTCCGCCAATACAAACACTATCTGGAAGATTTAATGCGCAAAGCTCCAAACATCTTGCCTGCACGCGAGGAAGAAATCCTTTCGAGAAGTAGATTATCAACAAGTGCAGCTGAAAACATCTTTAGAATCCTGACTGGTGCCGATATTAGCTTTGCCGCCGCAATCGACAGTAAAGGAGCGAGTCATGCCGTTAGTGAAGGCAGCTATCTTTTAAACATGACTTCCCGCGACAGAACATTACGTGAAAATACTTTTAAATCACTGATGGGAACTTATAAGCAATATCGCAATACGTTAGCCGCTTCACTTGCAGGCAACTGCCGCAGTAGCAATTTTTATGCAACAATCCACAAACACCCAGATACCTTATCAGCCAGTCTGGCCGAAGACAATATTCCTGTAAGCTTATATAGCAATTTAATCAATACCATTCACACCAACTTAGAACCTCTCCATGACTACATCGCATTGAAAAAGGAAAAACTTTCTCTTAGCGAATTCCACGCTTTCGATTTGTACGTTTCTTTAGCGAAAGAAAACGCTGATACCTTCGCCTATACGTATCCTGAAGCCTGTACAATCGTGCAAGCTGCTCTTGCTCCTCTTGGCGACTCCTATTGCGAGAAATTGTCAGAAGGTTTTTCCTCCGGTTGGATTGACATCTACGAAAACAAGGGGAAGCGCTCGGGAGCTTATTCCTGGGGTATTTATGGCGTACACCCCTTCGTGCTTTTGAATTATCAACCCCGCTACAACAGTGTTTCTACCATAGCTCATGAAATGGGCCACGCTATGCATAGCTACCTAAGCAGCAAAAATCAGACATATATCAACTCTGATTATTCTATCTTCTGTGCTGAAGTTGCTTCAACAACTAACGAAATACTACTCTTAGAACATATGCTTAAAAAAGCCGATAAGGATCAGAAAATATATCTTCTCAACCAATTTTTGGAAGCAGTTCGCACTACCGTATATCGCCAAGTACAATTTGCCGAATTTGAAAAGTGTATTCATGAAGAAATTGGCGTTGGCAAAACTCTTGTTGCCAAAAATCTTGAAGAATTGTGGCTTGAGTTGAACAAAAAGTATTATGGTGAATCGTTAACTTTAGATCAGGAACTCAGTGCAGAATGGTCACGAATCCCCCACTTTTATACACCGTTCTACGTTTATAAATATGCAACTGGTTATTCGGCCGCCACAACTTTTGCCGATTTAAT
>CAYTOV010000033.1:4682-12880 GCA_964439485.1 uncultured Acidaminococcales bacterium
GTGCCACTAACCTCTGATAAAAGATGCAAAGCTGCAAAAGGATCTAACTCCTTAGCCGAAATGTCTGGTTTAATCGCTTCCAAAACAGAAACGTTAAATTTATAAGGGCTGGCTGTTGACAAAACAATACAATACTTTTCGTCCGAAGAAAGCATCCTGTACTTTTCACAGGCTCTCCATGCTACTGCCGTATGAGGATCAAGCAAATAGTTCTTATCCCTGAAAACATTGCAAATCGTTTCTTTGGTTTCAATTTCATCTACCCATGTACCAAAAAATGTCTTCTGAATCTTTGCAAGAACTTTGCCGCCGACATCATAAAAACCATCTTCTTTAAGTTCTTTCATCCAATTAGCAACTTTACTTGCGTCCTCTTCGGTAATCTGGTAAAGAAGGCGCTCAAGATTACTGGATATTAAAATATCCATGGATGGCGATATCGTCTTGTGGAATTCACGGCGTCTATCATACTTGCCAGAATTCAAGAAAACAGATAAAACATTATTGGTATTAGAAGCGCAGATCAAGCGATGAACCGGTAAACCCATACATTTTGCGTAATAGCCAGCCAGGATATCGCCAAAATTTCCTGTAGGTACTGAGAAATTTATTTCCTCACCAGCAACAATGTGACCAGCCTTAACGGCATCAGCATAGGCACTGAAATAATACACTATCTGTGGTGCTAAGCGTCCCCAATTGATAGAATTAGCAGAAGAAAAAGCGTAACCTTTTTCTTTCAACTCCTCCATCAGATTTTCATCAGAAAAAATCTCTTTTACGCCAGATTGAGCGTCATCGAAATTACCATGTACAGCAATAACATTAACGTTGCCGCCTTGTTGCGTAATCATCTGGCGCTTCTGGATATCGCTTACCCCATCATCAGGATAAAAAATTATTATTTGTGTACCTTTAACATCAGCAAAACCTTCCAAAGCTGCTTTGCCTGTATCGCCAGATGTGGCAACCAATATAACTATATCATTCTGCTCGCCGGTTTTTTCAATAGCTTTCATTAAAAGATGCGGCAATAATTGCAGGGCCATATCTTTAAAAGCCGATGTGGGACCATGCCACAATTCAAGCACAGCTATTTTGTCTTTAACGTGCTTCAAAGGAGCAGCAAAACCGCTGAATCTCTCTTCAGAGTATGCGGCAGAAGTGCAAGCCAGAAGTTCCTCTTCAGTATAATCCGTCAAAAAGAAAGATAGAATTTTAGCTGCGCGCTCAGCATAAGGCAATTCGCTCATTGCAACGATTTCGTCCAGTGTAAGTGTTGCAAACTTTTGTGGCACAAACAAACCACCGTCATCAGCCAAGCCACGTGTGATAGCATGTGCAGAACAAACCATATCGGTTTGCCCACGAGTACTTGTATATAACATTGCCTACATACCTACTTTCTAATCATGTTAATAGCATTTCTATAATAGCATATAGCTCTTAAGACTGCAATAAATTAGAAGCACTAACACTTCTGCATAGTTAGGGGTGCAATCTTAGCTTTTGTTGCCGCCTGGAGAGCAGCTGGAGCAAGAATAATCTGTAATCCCCTCTGTCCTGCACTTATGGCAATTTCTTCCCAGTTACTTGCCGTAACATCCAAAAAGACAGGATAAGCCTTTTTTGCACCCAGCGGAGAAACGCCGCCACGTATATAACCTGTAAGTGGTAATACTTCTTTTAGTGAAACAAGTTCTGCCCGCTTATTGCCACTGATTTTAGCCAATGCCTTCAAATCCAGTTCATAGTCCCCAGGTATACATGCAAAAATTACGCCTGTCTTATCTCCATTTACACACAAGGTTTTAAAAACTTGCGAGCAAGGCATCCCAACAGTATTTGCAACATGAACAGCATCCAGATTATTTTCGTCGACTTCATATTCCAATAATCTATAGGCAATTTTCATATTATCCAAAATACGCGACGCATTCGTTTTTTTAATTTTCATAGGCCACCTCTTATTTCAGAAACTAATCTCATAGAAAAATACAGTGTATTTTGGTATAATAATTATCATATCATTTTAAACTATTCATTAAAAGTAAATGTTTAGATCTGTCCTCATTTTTTATCGCATCATTCAAAAGTGTAGCATTTAGATTGCTGGCACATAATTATTCCGAAAAATTAAAAGAGGTGTTAAGAAAACATGACCGTAAGGTTTGCATGTGCACAGATTGAAGTTATACCGGGAAGACCGGATATTAACTTTGCTACCATCATTGATGCAATTGATAAAGCTAAAACAGAAAATATTGACATCCTGATACTGCCTGAACTAGCAGTCCCAGGTTATTTCTTAGGAGATTTATGGGAACAGCCAGCTTTTCTTGATGACTGCAGCGAATATGGCAACCAGATTATAGCTGCCACAGAAAATATCTGTGTCATATTCGGTAATATAGCTATGGACGAAAACAAACATAATGAAGATGGCCGTACACGTAAATATAATGCAGCATTTATAGCTCAAAACGGCAAACTGCTGAGAGGCGCCCTGCCATATCCGTTCATTGTTAAAACCTCTTTGCCAAATTACAGAGAATTTGATGACAGCAGATACTTTCACAGTTTACGCAAGTTACGTGAAGAATTGGCTGTGCCCATCGAAGATTTAGTAAAACCGATTAGCATCTCCATTCGCAACCATAATTTTAAACTCGGAATAATGCTCTGCGAAGATGGCTGGACAACAAACTATTCTATCAATATACCTAAGCTGCTAGCTAAGAACGGCGCAGATATTCTTTGTAACTTATCCTGTTCACCATTTTCATTGCAAAAAAATCCAAAGAGGCATCAAATTTTTGGAGAACAGGCCAAAGAGTGTCACTTGCCTTTACTTTATTGCAATAATGTTGGTGTCCAAAATAATGGCAAAAATATTTTCACTTTTGACGGCTGCAGTTGTGCCTATCAAAATGATGGCACATTATTAACCGATTCCCCAGCCTATGAAGAACATTTTTTGAAAACTAATTTTGACCCAGACACCAAACACTTGACTACTGAAAACAACATTCACAATCATTATAGTGAAATCGCAGAAATATATAATGCCATTAGTTATGGTACAAGAAAATTTTTAGGCCAAATAGGTATTAAAAAGATGACCATAGGAGTTTCAGGTGGTATCGATTCCGCTTTAACTGCTGCCTTTTATGTCCACTTGCTTGGTCCTGCCAATGTACTGCTAGTTAATATGCCATCAAAATATAATTCACCTTTAACTAAAAATCTGGCCTTGATGATTGCTAAAGCACTAAAATGTAATTATTGTATTATGCCGATTCAGGAAAGTTTTGATCACACAACTGCACAATTAACACAGACACCAATACATAATTATGATTCAAATACCACCTTTTCATTAGAACTCTCCGCACTTGCGTGCGAAAATATTCAAGCGCGTGATCGTACACGTATCCTGGCAGCCTTGGCCTCTGCCTTTGGCGGCGGCTTTTCCTGCAACTCCAATAAAGCAGAAATTACCGTTGGTTATGCAACTTTTTATGGTGATTTGACTGGTGTCTTAGCAATGATCGGTGACTTATGGAAAAATCAGGTTTATGAACTTGCTCATTATCTTAATGACAAAATTTTTGAGCGAAAAGTAATACCTGATGACATTTTTACTATCTCGCCAAGTGCTGAACTATCACCAGAACAAACTGTTGGTGTCGGAGGAGATCCTATTGTTTATGAATATCACGATTATTTGTTCAGAGCCTTTATTGAAAGATGGGATAAAGCTTCTCCCCGTGATATATTATACTGGTATAAGGAAGGAACTATAGAAGAAGTAATTGGATGCCAAGAAGGAATTATTTCGAAATCTTTCCCAACTAACAAAGCCTTTATAGATGATTTAGAGCGTTGGTGGAAACTTTTCAGCGGGTTTGCAGTGGCAAAAAGAATTCAGGCTCCTCCGATTATAAGCCTCAGCCGTCGTGCCTACGGTTATGACCACCGCGAAGCACAGCTCTCGCCTTATTTCTCAATAGAATATTATAAGTTAAAAGATGAACTGCTTAAAAACTAGTGCTTAAAAATATCCTTGCCAGTAAATTGGTCAAGGATATTTTTGTATTTTCACAACGTATACTTTATACTTAAGCATAATATGTGTATATTTATAATTTTAATGCATAAAGCTATTGTTTTTTTACACTTATGATGTTATTCTTTTATCTATGCCAATTGTCACTTTATGAATTACTAAGAGAATTTTTTTAACGAAAGCAGTAAATATTTATACATTATAAGGAGTTAATGAGTGAATTATGAAAAGGCGTGATTTGATACTTGCTTTACTGGTTGTCATTGTTTGGGGAGCGAACTTTACTGTCATAAAATTAGGACTTGCCGGTCTCCCCCCCATGTTATTGGTCGCCCTACGCTACACTTTTGCTGCTGTGCCCGCAATATTTTTTGTCAAACGTCCTGATATTGGTTGGAAATATATTATTGCTTATGGCATGGCTGTAGGGGTTGGTCAGTTTTCCTGTTTGTTTTATGCGATGAATATTGGTATGCCAGCTGGCACATCTTCAGTTATTCTGCAATCACAAGTATTCTTTACGCTTATCTTTGCTGCTGTTTTGTTGAAGGAGCATCTGAGAATATTCCATGCATTGGGTGTTATAATATCTGCTATCGGTCTTTTCTTCATTAGCGGCAACATCGGGTCTGGTCAAATGTCATCACTCCCGCTTGGAGCATTATTTTTGACACTTCTGGCCGCAGCTTTTTGGGGTATTTCCAACATTATAGTAAGGTTTGCCTCGAAACAAGCTGCTGCGCAAGGTAAAACTATAGATATGTTCGGTTTAGTCGTCTGGTCAAGCCTTGTTCCACCCTTACCGCTCTTCATTTTTGCACTAATCCTGGATACGCCGGAAACACTCTTAAACATAGTTCTTGGTTTAAGCGGTCAGTCTATTTTTGCCATCCTCTATCTATCTTTCCTGGCAACGCTATTCGGGTTCGGCCTTTGGAGTTTCTTGCTTTCAAAATATCCGGCTGGCAAAGTTGCCCCACTGTCACTTTTGGTACCTATAACAGGTCTTATTACAGCGCGAGCCGTCTTAGGCGAGCAACTGATGCCAATACAATGGCTTGGCTGCGGCATAATAATCCTTGGGCTGATAACTTCCAACTTTGGTAGTACTATTCTACAATTTTTCTTCAAGAGAAAAACTATCTGAGCTTTTCTGGTTGGTTACATAGGCAATTTTGCTTAATTTAAAAATATAACCAATTGATTACAACGAATAATGCACAAAATAGACAGCTATACTAATTTAATAGTTTAGCTGTCTATTTTTATTTCATAAATATATTATATGATCATGCTTAATATCAGAAAGCTTTATTGCCACCATTTGCCTTTGCCAAGTAAAGCTTTCTGTCGGCAGCGTCTATCCATTCTTGCATATTCATCTCACCACTAGCTGTGCATACTCCCAGACTGCAGGTAATATTAACAGTTCCATTTGGAATCGTGAATTTAGTGTTTTCTATCATTATACGAATTTGCTCAGCTGCTTTCATTGCTTCACTCGCATCAGAATCATGAAGACATAATAAAAACTCTTCCCCGCCATAGCGAGCTACCCAATCATCGGTATTAGGCAAATCTTTTAATAAAAGATTGCCAAACTCTTGCAAAATCATGTCGCCGGCAATATGACCATGTTGATCGTTGATTTTTTTAAATTCATCTATATCAACCATGATCAATGTTGTTTTCTTTTTCATAGCCAAGCTTTGAAAAATCTCTACAGGCAATCTTTCATTTATATAACGCCGATTAAACAGCTGCGTTAGTTCATCGCGGACCAAAGCATCATTGAATTTGAGAACAAAACTGGTAAAGTCTTTTTTATCTCTACCAACGATACTTTCAAGGATGCTTTTATCAGTAATATCATTTAACATTTCTATCGCATAGTGTCCATCTTGATGTTCTACAGGACTGGCAGTAATCATATAAATGCGTTCATTAATTACTTCAAATTTAACAAAGGTATCAAGTTCTGTTACTGCCCTAAGTGAAATGCAATTTTCGCAAAAATGGTTTCTTGCCCAAAATCCATAACAAGATTCTTCGCTGTAGGTAAGCGGAATATTCTTGGTTTCCAAATAAATTACTCGATTTTGCACAGGATCGACTATTCTGACTACATCATAAATGTTTTCCAGTACATGAACAGCCTTTAAGACATCCTCTATGTTAGACTTTTTGGTTGTACAATTAAGCAATTTTCATCCACCTTTGCAAGCTATATAGGTATAATCTATACAAGTTTACCTTGTTAGATTTAATTGGTCAATATGAATAAGCAAAACCCTAATTTTATTTTTATTGTTTTAATCTTCACTACCTCATTTTGACATTCAAATACAAAAACAGCAGAATCCATTATAATGGATGCTGCTGTTTTTATTACATTTTCAAAATCACATTTACCATTCTAGTCTTAGTTTGTTTTTCCAGGATAAGCTTTTAGTCCAGCCGCAAGAATGGAAATTGCTTTTTCCAAGTCTTCGCTTTTTAAAACATAAGCCAGGCGGGCTTCATTTACGCCACAGCCCTCAGTATCGTAGAATCCATTACCAGGAGCAAACATAACGGTTTCACCGTCAACATCAAAGTTTTCCAACATCCAAATAGCAAATTTCTCGGCATCATCCACCGGCATTTTTACCATAACGTAAAAGGCACCTTTAGGATTGGAGGAAATAAGTCCTGGGATTTTTGCCAAAGCGCCGGCAATAGTGTCACGGCGTTTTTTGTATTCCTGATTTACTTCTTCTAAATAAGATTTTGGCGTCGTATATAAGCCAGCAGCGCCGATTTGTTCCAAAATAGGACTGCATAATCTAGCTTGGCAGCATTTCATAATTTGTTTGCAGAATTCTTCATTTTTACTTATCAGACAGCCGATACGAGCACCACAGGCACTGTAACGTTTGGACACGGAATCTACAATCACGAGGTTTTGATCAAGCTCCGGCATTTTCCCAAAGCTCTTATAGTCGCCATCGTAGACAAACTCACGATACACTTCATCGGCAATAAGTGCCATGTCATGTTTAAGAACAAGACTGGCAAGCATTTGCATTTCTTCTTCCGTATAGACAACACCTGTTGGATTTCCCGGGTTTGATACAAGGATTGCCTTTGTTTTAGGTGTAATATGTTTTTCAATTTCCTCTTCGCTCGGCAAATGATAGCCTGCTTCAGCGCTGGTAGGGACAGCATTAATCTTTACATTAAAAGTCCTGGCGAAGCTGTTGTAGTTAGCATAATATGGTTCAAAAACCATTAATTCGTCTCCAGGATCGCAAAGTGTCATCACTGCAAACATCAGCGCTTCAGAACCGCCATTAGTGATGTAGATGTTAGATGTATTATAATTCATGTCCCATTCTTCATAGTATTTCTTTATGGCATCCAAGAGGAAAGTTTCGCCTTGAGAGTTGCCATAAGCTACTACTTTTTCATTAAAGGCACGGATGCTGTCCATGAACTGCGCAGGTGTTTCAATGTCCGGCTGACCAATGTTCAAATGGTATACCTTCTTACCTTTTGCTTTGGCAGCTACCGCATAAGGCGCAAGTTTTCTAATTGGAGACGTTGTTAAAGCTTGTACACGTTTTGAAATATTCATAGAATAAATTCCCCCCAGATAAAATATATAAGTCTCTATAAATATTAATTATAACATACACTCCTTAGATTACAATTAGGAATAATGTTACATTGTTGACATTTTATCTAGATATTGAAAACATTATCCCATGAAAAGTCTTTTGATGCTTATAAAGCTTATTTGCTATAGATTCAATGGAAACTTAATTTGCAACCATTTCTTTAATAAGCTTTTTCTATCTAAAAATATGCGTTTGCGCAAAAAAGTATTGACTTGTTTTTGCAAACGCAATAATATTTTACATAAAAGGAGTGAATATAATGGGCATTGGATATATATTAGATGAGCTACTAAAAGAAAAAAATATAAAAGCTAATGAGCTTGCTAGAAGAACAAATATATCTCCAAGCACACTTTATAGTATTATTCGAAGAGATAATATGAAAGTAGATTCAGATATTCTCATGAAAATTGCCAGAGAATTGAAGGTATCAGTTGATTATTTTTATGAAAGAAGCCAATCTGCTCACA
>CAYTOV010000034.1:0-5872 GCA_964439485.1 uncultured Acidaminococcales bacterium
CTATGAAGATGGTTGCTGCCGCTCGTTTGCGCCGTGCGCAGGAAAAAGCCGCATCCAGTCGCCCGTTCTCAGAAAAAGTTAAAGAGCTTTTAGCTACTGCTGTCAGTGACAAAACAACGATGAGAAATCTTGATTATGCAGAACATCCACTTTTACAGGAGCGGCCGATTAAACGCAGCGCCTACATAGTGGTTAGTTCTGATAAAGGGTTGGCAGGCGCTTATAATGCCAACCTGCTGAAACATGCTCTTGTCGAGCTGATGGATCAGGATGATTATGTACTGATTACCGTTGGCCGCAAGGCAAAAGATTTCTTCTCGCGTCGTGGGTTCGATATAGAGGAATCATTCTTTGGCTTCTCTGATAAACCTACCTATGATGATGCTGATGACATTTCTTATTTGGCGAAAAAGTTATTTACATCCGGTGTTGTTGACGAAGTTATCTTGATTTATACACAGTTTAAGTCAGCTTTGTCTTTTACCCCGGTATCTAAAAAACTGTTGCCTGTTGTACCGCCGCAAGCCGGCGAAGCAGTAGATAATTTGAAACCCTTTGATGATGAGGAAGGGAAGCTTGCAGTTGAAGAGGAAGAAGACGGCGAAGTTATATTCGAGCCATCTGCAAGCGAAACCTTGAAATATTTGGTGCCGTACTATGTGAAAACAATCATGTATGCTGCATTAATGCAGGCGGCGGCCAGCGAATTGGGCGCACGTATGACAGCGATGTCTTCGGCGACAGACAATGCGAATGATTTGTTGAAGAGCCTCGAACTCTCCTACAATAAAGCACGTCAAGCTGGTATAACCAGAGAAATTAATGAAATCGTAGGTGGAGCGGAAGCTCTGCAGTAAAATAAGTGGGAGGGAAAACATTGAATACTGGCAAAATAGTACAAGTTGTTGGCCCTGTTATCGACATTGAATTCCCACCGAAAGGCCTTCCAGCTATTTATAACGCAGTCAAAATCGACGGTGAAGTCGGTGAGGGCATCAAAATTCATCTGACAGCTGAAGTTATGCAGCATGTCGGTGATAATGTAGTTCGTGCCGTTGCTATGAGTTCTACCGATGGTCTTGTGCGTGGAATGGATGCTATAGATACCGGAGCACCGATCACAATACCGGTTGGCGAAGGTACACTCGGTCGTATATTCAACGTTTTGGGAGAAACAGTAGACCATGACGATACACCAGTTGAAGCCTCAGATTACTGGCCTATTCACAGACCAGCTCCAAGCTTTGACAAACAGTCAACTACTACACAAATTCTGGAAACTGGCATTAAGGTCGTAGACTTGATCGCCCCTTACTCCTTAGGTGGTAAGGTCGGTCTTTTCGGCGGCGCAGGTGTTGGTAAGACAGTTATCATTATGGAGCTTATCCATAATATTGCAACAGCACACGGCGGCTTTTCCGTTTTCGCAGGCGTAGGTGAACGTACTCGTGAGGGCAACGATCTCTGGGGCGAAATGAAAGAGTCTGGTGTTATTGGTAAAACGGCTCTTGTTTACGGCCAGATGAATGAACCACCTGGCGCACGTATGCGTGTCGGTCTTACTGGTTTGACAATGGCTGAATATTTCCGTGACGTTGCTGGACAGGACGTACTTCTGTTCGTCGATAACATTTTCCGTTTCATTCAGGCTGGTTCTGAAGTATCCGCATTGCTCGGCCGTATGCCATCAGCAGTAGGTTACCAACCAACCCTGGCAAATGATATCGGTGCATTGCAAGAACGTATTACCTCTACAACTACAGGTTCTATTACATCCGTACAGGCTGTATATGTACCTGCCGATGACTTGACTGACCCTGCTCCAGCTGGTACTTTTGCCCATTTGGATGCAACGACAGTTCTGTCTCGTCAAATTGCTGAGTTAGGTATTTATCCAGCGGTTGATCCGCTCGATTCTACCAGCCGTATCCTTGATCCATTGGTAATTGGTGAGGAACATTATGCTGTTGCTCGTGGCGTACAAGCAATTTTGCAACGCTACAAGGAACTTCAGGACATCATCGCTATCCTTGGTATGGAAGAATTGAGCGAGGACGACAAAATTACTGTTGCCCGTGCCCGTAAGATTCAAAAATTCCTGAGCCAGGCATTCTTCGTTGCGGAACAATTTACCGGTACTCCTGGTCAATATGTACCGCTTAGCGAAACAATCCGTGGTTTCAAGGAAATCCTCGATGGTAAACATGATGATTTGCCGGAAGGCGCATTCTACATGGTTGGTACCATTGACGATGCGGTTGCCAAAGCTAAAAGCATAAAGGTGGATTGATTGCATGGCTAAATTAATGCAATTAGAAATTGTTACACCTGATAAATCGCTAATGAAAAGAAATGACATTTCCTACGTGTTGGCAGAAACAGTTATGGGTCCAATTGGCATTTTGGCCAACCATGCTCCACTGATTGGCACGTTGAATGAATCTCCTTTGAAATATCGGAGCGAAGATGGAAAAGATCACTTTATTTTCATTGATGCCGGTTTTATGGAAGTTAACAATAATAAAGTCACTGTCCTCAGTGCTGCTGCGGAGATGGCAGAAGCCATTGATGTAGCGCGTGCACAAGCGGCAGAAGCCAGAGCTTTGAAGCATATTGAAAACCCGGAGCCTACGATTGATCTTGAGGTCATCGGCAGGAACCTGCGTCGTGCAAAAGGACGACTCAAAACTGTGCAATTAGCCCGTGGCTTATAAAAATTAACCTGAACAAGGATCTTTACGGTTTTAGTAAAGGTCCTTGTTTTTTGTTAAGAGGGTTCCGCTATATTGAAATATTGTATTAATTTAGTTATAATGATATTAATAGAATTTATTGCAGGAATAATGTAGAGGAGGATTTATATCATGGAAGACATTTTAGGTTCGGTTGCAGGGAATAAAATGGGTCAGTTGAGGCAGGAAATCTCCGATTTGAGAAAAATTCTGGCAAAAACTGATGACCCTGATAAAATTGCTACTATTAAAAAAGAAATTAACGAAAAAGAAACCTACTACAATATTCTTGCTGATCGTGCCCGCACGAAATAGAGCTATCAAAAAAAGCACTTCTGAGGATGTGCTTTTTTTCTACCAAATAATTTTGCTGAGCTTTTTCAGATAAGGACAATTAACAGAAGGAGAGGGTATTGGTGGAAGAGATATCAGTTCTTATTGTCAAGGCATTGCTTGGTTTAGGCCTTTCGTATTGGGTCTATAACGACAGCCGCAAGAAAAAAATAAAATACAGCAATCTTTGGCTTATCGGAACCTTTGTTTTTCCACCTATGGCTCTCGTTTACTATATATACCAAGCGACTGCCGGCAGCAATACGGAGCTAACACTGAAGCAGAAGCTCGACATTGAGCTTAGGCAGCAAACTGAACAAAATAGAAAAGCAGTAGAAAAAGAACGCAGGGAAATGGAATTACTGAGAAAAGTAGAGAGCGAAAAAAACCAAATGACCTTGGAGGAAATCGAAAAGGTCAAGGCTGAACGTCTTGCTTTGAAAGCCAAAAGGCTTGAAGAGCTGAAGGAAGAAAGACGACAGCAGCAGGAAGAAATTGCTAAGAAAATGAAAATGAGCATTGATGCCGCAAACAATATGAAAATGTTCGACTGATATTTCGCAAACAACTGTTACCGATGTGACAGTTGTTTGCTTTTTTTACTCATAAATGTAGCATTGCCAAAAATATGGACATGGTGATAAAATAAATAAGATATATACTTTTCTAAAATAAATGATTTTTAGGATAGAGCTAAACGTATTTTTGGGAGGAAATTTTGTGGAAAAACTAATTATCAGGGGCGGCAAGCGCTTGATGGGCACAGTAAAAACCAGTGGTGCAAAAAATGCAGTTCTGCCGATCATAGCGGCTTCGATTCTTGGCAAAACGCCAAGTCATCTGGATGAAATACCGGCTCTGGAAGATGTGCGGACAATATGTTCTGTGCTCAGATGCCTGGGACTGAAAATCGACGATTCAACTAAAGGTGTATTGGATATCGACAGCAGCGAGATTACGTCCTGTGAAGCGCCCTATGAATTAGTACGCTGCATGAGGGCTTCATTTCTTGTTATGGGCCCGCTTTTGGCGCGTGAGGGCAGAGCTCGTATTTCACAGCCGGGTGGTTGCGCGATTGGTACCAGACCTATAGATATTCATTTAAAAGGGTTTGAGGCTTTAGGCGTAAAAATTGAAAGTGGCCATGGCTATATTGAAGCAACTGCACCAAATGGGTTGGTTGGAACAACAATCTATCTGGATTTTCCGAGCGTTGGGGCTACAGAAAATCTGATGATGGCTGCAACAATGGCTGAAGGTGTTACCATTATTGAAAACGCTGCCCAGGAACCGGAAATTGTTGATTTGGCAAATTATTTAAATGTTATGGGTGCTAAGGTTCGCGGTGCTGGAACTAATGTACTTCATATAAGCGGTGTTAAGGAGCTGAAAGGCGCTGAACATACCGTTTTTCCTGATCGTATAGAAGCTGGCACCTATATGGTTGCTGCGGCAATGACCAACGGCGACGTACGTGTCGAAAATGTTTTAACTGAGCATCTGAAACCTCTGATTGCTAAGCTGAAAGAGGCAGGCGCGACTATTTATGAAGACATTGGTGGTGTGCGTGTTATCGGCAGTGAAAAAATAAAGCCGATAACGATAAAAACTCTGCCTTACCCTGGCTTCCCTACAGATATGCAGGCACAAGTCATGGCATTAATGACTATTGCCGATGGACGCAGTTTTGTTACAGAAACTGTTTTTGAAAACAGGTTCATGCATGTTGAGGAGCTTATCCGCATGGGTGCCGACATTCATACTGAAGGCCGCAGTGCCACTATTCAGGGTGTGCCAAAGTTGATGGGTTGCCAGGTGCGTGCTACTGACCTAAGGGCAGGCGCGGCAATGATTCTGGCCGGTTTAGTTGCTGATGGTGTTACAGAGATCGGTGATATTTATCATATTGACCGTGGCTATGAAGATATAGTTACCAAGTTATGCAGTTTAGGCGCTGATATCGAAAGACGCGATATCAAAAATTGATATGTTGGGAGAATAAGTTTTATGAGGTTGTTTAAAAGTGTAGATATCGGTGTCGATTTAGGCACAGCAAATATTCTTGTTTATCTGAAAGGCAGCGGTATTGTTTTGCGCGAGCCTTCCGTAGTCGCTATCGACAGAAATACCAACAAGATTCTGGCCATTGGTGAAGAGGCTAAAACCATGCTGGGCCGTACACCTGGCAATATTGTTGCTATCAGGCCTTTACGTGAAGGTGTTATTGCCGACTATGATATGACCCAGAGTATGCTGGAAAATGTTATTCAAAGAGTAGCAGGCAAGAGCCTTTTTTTTAAACCGCGTGTGGTTATTTGTATCCCTTCCGGTGTGACGACAGTTGAAAAAAGAGCGGTGCTGGAAGCTGCCATTCAGTCAGGTGCCTCAAAAACATATCTGGTAGAAGAACCGATCGCGGCTGCTATGGGTGCAGGCCTCGAGATCAGTGAATCCAGAGGTGCCATGGTCGTTGATATCGGCGGCGGCACTACAGATATTGCGGTAATGAGTCTGGGCGGCGTAGTCGTCAGTGACTCACTGCGTGTTGGCGGTGACAAATTTGACGAAGCAATTGTCCGCTTTGTTAAAAAGGAACGCAATGTTCTGATTGGCGAACCAACTGCTGAAGAAATCAAAATGAAAGTTGCTACGGTTTTCAAAGGAAACCGTCAGGCAGAAATCGAAGTGCGTGGCCGCGATCTTGTGAGCGGTCTGCCTACAACAATCAAACTTACCTCGGAAGAAATTTACAGAGCTTTGCAGGAACCGGTTGCAACACTGGTTAGTTGCGTGCGTTCTGTTTTAGA
>CAYTOV010000034.1:5972-12699 GCA_964439485.1 uncultured Acidaminococcales bacterium
TTAATTAAGTACACAGCCTGAACAGGGCTGTGTATTGCCATTAGTGGAGGTAAAAATGCGCGTAATATCTTATTTGTTTTTTATTTTATTTTTATGCATAACAGTGCCTTCTGAGGCAGCTGTTATTAACAACATCCGTTCTGGTGCCTATACTGACAAAACAAGGATCGTTCTTGATCTGGATGAACTGCCGAAATACTCGGAAGTGCTATCCGGCAGTCAGCTTAGTATCAAAATAGATGCAGATGTTAAGCAGGAGAATGTTCTTACACCAAAAAGCGACTTAGTTAAAAAAGTTTCTTTACAAAAAGATGGTCAAGGCAAGGCGAAAGTCTCTGTTGATTTGTCAAAAAGCCCCGGTTCTTATAAGGTTTTTGTACTGAAAGCACCGAATCGGCTGGTTATTGATTTTTACAGATATGTGATAAGCAAACAAGTAACAGAAATAGATAAGGATATGCACTACATATCCTGGCGTGATTATCAAAACAACAAACCTGTCTGGCTGCATATTTTGGAGGTAGCACCAAAAGGAACATATGAGCTGCGCCCGATTCTGGGTAAGACAATTACTATCGATAAAGGGCGTCTGTCTGCTGCGGCACAGCAGACAGGTGCTTTTGCTGCCATAAACTCTTCTTATTTTGATAGCTCCAAATGGATCGTTGGCAATCTGAAAATCAATGATGAATGGGTTTCCTGTGATTTCACCCCGCGTACAGCGCTTGTTATTGATCAGGCAGGCAAGGCAAAAATTATGCCGGATCTTTATTATGAAGGACAAGCTGTCGCTGGAAATGGAAAAAAAGCTGAGATAACCGGAATCAATAGAGAAAGGCTGGCAGGTGATCTGATCCTTTACAACAGTTTTTATGGACAAAGTACCGGTACCAATAAATTTGGCAGGGAAGTAAGGGTCGAGAAGGGTAAAGTAACAGAAATAGGTATTAATGGTAACCTGGCTTTGCGCCCTGGCAGCGTAGTACTCTCCGGACATGGCAACAGTGCGGAATTTTTAAAAACTTTGAAAGTCGGGAGCCGCATAGAAATCAAACAAAGCCTGGAACAGGAAGAAGCAGATAAGGCGAAGCATGTAATAGGTGCGGGTCCACTACTTGTCAGTAATGGCAAAGCGTCTGTAACGGCAGAGGAAGAACAGTTCCCGGCTGACATTGCCGCTGGCAGAGCGCCAAGAACTGCGATTGGACTCAAAGCTGATGGCGGCATACTGCTTGTTGTTGCTGAAGGCCGTTCAGATGTAAGCGCCGGACTTACTCTGGATGAATTGGCTGATTATATGATTAAACTGGGCGCCAAAGAAGCAATGAACTTTGACGGCGGTGGTTCCAGTGAAATGGTCCTGAACAAAGAAATCATGAACAACCCTTCTGATGGCTCTGAACGGCCGGTCCGCGCAGGGCTGGGTGTTTTTCGCAATTAGGCACCTTGCCAAAGTAGAATGGTCATATTATAATTAAACTAGGAATTCGGCTCTTAAGTATGGAAGGAGGGCTCTCTGATGGTATTAATTAAAGAAAAATTCCACATGAAGTTTGTTACTATATTAATGTTAGTTGGCTTAGTGCTTTTCGCTGCTGCGTTACCTGCAGCACAAGCAAATGGAAGCAATGCTTCCGCGGTAGCACAAGTAAGCAGTCTGAATGGCACAGTAGTTGCTGATGGTCTTGTGACAGCCGGAATGGCAGTCAAAGAAGGTCAGGTTCTTGTGATGGTGAAAACCTTTGCCGGCAACGCACCGGCCGCAAGAGCAAGCATTGATGGAACGGTCATTGAAGTATTGGTTGTTCCAGGCTCAGAAATTACTGCCGGACAGGTTGTAGTAAAGATTAAGCCTTAATGAGGCGAAAATAAAAAAACCGGCGCGCAGAGTTGTGCGTCGGTTTTTGAACATTATGAGGTTATTATGAGAAAAATGCACTTACCATTATTTCTTTTGCTTTTTTTACTTGTTTTCACACAATCTGTTTCGGCGGCTACGCCAATTATTACCGTTGATGAACTGCGTCCAGGCATGCACGGTATAGCAAAAACAGTAATCAGCGGTGCCGATATCGAAACCTTTGATGTTGAAATTCTTGGCGTCACGGGATCTCAGGCAGAAGGTCACAGCATACTGGTCAAAGCTTCAGGCGATCTGATTGAACGTTCAGGCGGCATAGCGCAAGGGATGAGCGGCAGCCCTGTCTATATTAATGGTCGTTTAGCCGGTGCTGTTGCCTATGGCAAAGCTTTTTCCGATCCTGATTATTGTTTTTTAACGCCAATTGAAGAAATGCTCGCAATGTTTGAAAAAACAGATGCACGCCCGTCAGCTTTTTTACCAAAGAATTCACCACTAATGGCCAGCGGTTTTACTGCCGAAGGCATGAAATATCTTACAGAAAAACTGGCAGGGCTGGATTTGAAACCATTGGCAGTTCCTTCCGGGCAGAAAGAAATTGACAATGTACTGCTGGAACCGGGCAGCTCAGTTGGTGTTGAGCTGATTCGCGGCGACATCAGACTCGGGGCTATCGGTACAGTGACCTGGCTGGATGACGACGGCAGGATTTTGGCTTTTGGACACCCATTTCTGCAACGAGGAAACGCAGATTATTTCATGACTAATGCCTGGATTTTTGCTTCAATCCCGAATGTTGAGAGTTCTTACAAAGTAGGCGCTTTGGGCAATACCGTTGGGGCTATTACACAAGACAGAGCAGTCGGCGTTGCCGGTAAAATAAATCAATATCCTCACATTATCCCTATGTTTGTTTCGGTAACAGATATGGATCGTGGGATTAATAAGAGTGCTACGGTTCAGATGGTTACTGACGAAGCGCTTGTACCGCTGATGCTTGATGCTGTCTGCTTTAATACTGTCAGCGCAACTACTGACCGCAATGGCGGCGGAACAGCCAGAGTAAGTTTCCGTATTTCCGCGCGTGGCGAAAACAGCGGCGAAATTACAATAGCAAGGGAAAATATGTTTTATAATCCGAGCAATCTGGCCAAAGCAATCAACGGCGAACTTGTCTATATCGGTGACCTGTTGATGAACAATAAATTTGAAAAGGTTACTCTTTTTGACGTCAATGTCAATATTGAGGCTACTTCACGTTGCGACGTGGCAGAAATCACTCGTGTCAATGTACTGAACGGTCAGGTAAAAGCTGGCGAGAATGTTACTGTTGAAGTAGAGTTTCAGCCATATCGCAGTGCAAAATTCACCAAAAAGTTTGATTTCAAAGTGCCGGCTAATCGTAAAGCCGGGCCGATGCCGCTGATTGTTCGTGGAGGCGGAGCTTCAGCCTGGTTGGCTACTGTTTTACAAAAGCAGCAGTCAGGGGATGCTGTGCCGAAACTGGATGATAAAAAGACATTGAACGATTTCCTGCAAGATTTTAATGATTATGATAAAAATAACGAAATTGTTATAGATGTAATGCCTAATACAGCCGTTGCAGCGCAAGCGAATAGTCCTGATAAGCCTGCGGAAGAGCAGGCTGCTATGACAGTGAAGTCTCTGTTCAAAGGCAGTAAGGCTAAACAAAAATATCCTGTTGATTTTATCATAGACGGCGAGACTCAGATTTCCGTGCAAGTCGTTCAGTAAAATTGGAAGCAATAAAGAACTGTGATATTCTTTAGGGGTATCACAGTTTTTTCACAAAGAATTGCAGCAAATTGCAGGTAAATTCTTTTTTATCTTGAATTATACCCATGTAATGGTTATTTGTGCAATTATCAGGTCGAAATATGGGGGATACTACTGTGTTGACAGCTTTAAGTGAACGTTTAGGCAGGTTAATATTGCGTTCTTGTGCCAGTACAGGGCGAATAGTAATTTTGTTTTTTGATACCTGCGTCAGATTACGGCATGCCGATATTCGCGAGACCGTCAGGCAAATGGCCAGATTAGGCGCTGATTCACTGCCGATAGTGCTGATGACGATTATGTTCACCGGCATGGTATTAGCCGTGCAGACATCGAAAGAATTTGTGCGCTTTGGTGCGGCTTCTTCTGTTGGCGGTGTTGTGGCTATTGCTATGGGGCGCGAGCTGGCACCTGTTTTGACAGGTGTGGTCGTGGCAGGCCGGGTAGGCGCAGCAATCGCGGCAGAAATAGGAACCATGAAAGTCACGGAGCAGATTGATGCCTTACGTGTAATGGCGACGAATCCGACAACATACCTGGTTGTGCCACGTTTTTTGGCTGCAGTTTTGATGCTGCCGATCCTGGTGGTTTTTGCTAATGCGATAGGCAGCATAGGCGGCTGGATTGTTGCTACCAGCTATGCTGGTATCAGTAGTTTTACCTATACCAATTCCATTAAGGTTTTTATGGAACCTTTTGATATGATTAGTGGTATGATCAAAGGTGCTGTTTTTGGTGCGATTATAGCAATTGTTGGCTGTCATAAAGGCCTGCATACCCGTCAGGGCGCGGAGGGTGTAGGAATATCGACTACAGCTGCTGTTGTGTTATCTATTATTCTGATTTTTATCAGCAACTATTTTCTATCTATAATCCTTTTCGTCAGCGGAGGTAAGTAAGTGTCTGACAATATTATTGAATTTCAACAAATTAATATGGCCTTCGGCAAAAAAGAAATTTTGAATGATGTTTCTTTTGCCGTCCAGAAGGGCGAAACGCTTGCGGTTATTGGCCCAAGCGGCAGTGGTAAAAGTACGATACTGCGCTTGCTTATAGGTTTATTGGAACCAACCGGAGGTAAGATACTTATCAATGGGCAGGACGTAAGTTTGTTCGATGAGGATCACTGGAATTCACTGCGTCAGAAGATGGGAATGGTATTCCAGTACTCTGCCCTTTTCGACTTTTTAAGTGTCGGTGAGAATGTAGCTTTTGGTCTGCGCCAGCATACTGAACTGAGTGAGGCCGAAATCCAAAAGGTTGTTGCGGAAAGATTGGAGCAGGTTGGTTTACCAGATACACAGGCCGCCTATCCGGCTGAACTTTCAGGCGGCATGAAAAAAAGAGTCAGCCTGGCCAGGGCAACAGCTCTGCAGCCAGAAATAGTACTTTACGATGAACCGACAGCTGGACTGGACCCGATCATGTCAGAAAATATCAATGATCTGATAGTGAAGACGAGGGAAACTATGGGGGTAACTTCTATTCTGGTGACACATGATATGCACTCTGTTTTTAAAGTCGCTGATAGAATTGCTCTTTTATATGAAACTCGGATCGCTGCCATAGGGACTGTTGAGGAAATGCGGAATAATCCTCATCCTGTTTTACAAAAATTTATTAATGGGCAGAATATGCTGCAGAATAGAGAAGGGGGGCAGACCAGAGAATGAAAGGAACCAGTGAAGTTAAAGTAGGGGCAGTGGCGCTGGGCGCTCTGGCTATTTTCATGGCTATTATCTCCTTCTTGGGAACTTTTTCCTTTGCCGGCGGAGGTTACAGAATGTCGGTACTTTATGATCAGGTAGGAGGACTGAAAGAAGGCCATGTAGTCCGCTATGCCGGTGTTGATATCGGTACCGTCAGGGCTGTCAATGTGGAAGGAAATAAAGTGCACGCTATTTTGAAAATAAAAGAAGGCATCAAGATACCGCAAGGTTCTAATTTTTCTATCGGTTCTGATGGTATGCTGGGAGAAAAATTTGTTGCTATTGTGCCGCCTGCTAAGCTAGATGGCAGGTTTATTGAAGCTGGCGAAGAAGTGCAGGGTTCGCAGGGTGCGGGTCTTGATGAGTTCATGGCCTCTTCAGCCAAAGTTCTTGAGAAATTGGAAGGCATTGCCGACGCGCTGAATAATGTGCTGGGTGACAAAGAAGTGCAGAAATCCATGCGGGATGGTTTTCTTAATGCCCGCGACATCAGTACAAACCTTAATACTTTCAGTCGTGTTATGGCGGAGACCGCAGTCGATAACCAGCAGGACATGACTATTATGATCAGACAGCTTAGCCAGATGGCGGAACGCATGAACAGCGTAGCAACGCATATGGATAGTATCATGACAGGTGCTGATAATAATGGCCAGAGCGGCAAAGACATGGCAGCGATGGCTCAGAATCTGGCAACTGCAAGCGCACGTGTGGAAAAAATGACAGGCGTGTTGGAGAAAGTTGTCACAGACCCGAAAACGGAAAAGGATTTGCGGGCAACTTTGCAAAATGCCAAAGAAACAAGTGAAAAAGCTAACAGGATGCTGACGACACTGGAGACAGCACGTTTCCAGACAGAGGCACTTTATAATGAAAAAAACAGTGATTGGCTGACTAATATGGGCGTAACCTTTCGCCCTAAGGATGACAGTTTTGTTTATCTTGGCGCTTATGATATGGGTGCTAAAAATAAACTTGATCTACAGTTTGGCCGAGATATGGATGATTTTTCCCTGCGGCTGGGTTCAACCCAAGGTAAATTAGGCGTTGGTTTTGACTATAGAGTAAACAATTCTTTGAAACTTTTTACTGATGTCTATGATTTTGATGAAACGAAGGTGAAAGTTGGCGGTGAATATATGTTCAACCCAAATTTGTCTTTGGTAGGTGAAAGCCTGGATGTGACTGGCCGCGGCTCAGACAATGCCTACGTAGGTGTCCGCACTTATTTCTAATAAGAACTTGGAAACTGATGCTGGTTGTCTTGCAGTGTCATGTCGAGTGTAATCGAGACATCTTGGTTCTGGAAGTATCCTCAATGGGCAAAGAGCTCCTCTGGCCCCTTCCACACGCGACAATT
>CAYTOV010000035.1:0-2704 GCA_964439485.1 uncultured Acidaminococcales bacterium
ACAGTATGATTTACTCAGACTTTTTGATCATCAGCTATTATACGGGCTATATTGTACTTGGCACAGCTCTCTTAATGGCCATACCTATCACTACCGCGCTGCTTTTGCAGGAATGGAACCCCTTCCTTGACTTTGTTATCAGCATGTCCATTTCGGTAATTATGGGCTTTGCCATGATTTTTTTTGGTTGGGAAACGCGCAGCAATGCAATGCGGGTAGAGTGGAAACACGGCTTTATTATTGCCGCTATCTCCTGGCTGGTATTAATGCTGCTCTGCTCCATCCCTTATTTGCTAAGCGGTCATGTGAATAGTTTCCTGGATGCCTGCTTTGATGTCATGAGCGGCTTTACCACAACGGGACTTTTTCTTACGCAGGATCTTGACCATATCTCCGTCACTCTTAATATGTGGCGTCATCTGCTGACCTTTGTCGGCGGTCAGGGCATGGTCGTGCTGGCCCTCAGTTTCTTGCTGAAAAATCTTGGCGGTGCCTATAAGCTGTATGTTGGTGAAGCCAAAGATATCGGACTTGTTCCCAATGTTGTCGGTACTGCCAGAGTAATCTGGAAAATCAGCCTCATCTATCTGATTATCGGCACTTTGGCCTTATGGCTGTGTGGTATATATATTGGTCTCGCACCGCAATCCGCGTTTTTCCATGGTCTCTTCATCTTTGAAGCTGCCTGGAGCACCGGCGGTTTTGCCCCGAACACGCAAAACATCATGTATTATCACAGTTTTCCTTACGAGGTCATCTCTATTATTATCTTCGTTCTGGGTTCCTTGAACTTCGGCCTGCATTATGCGGTTTGGCAAGGTAACAAAAAAGAGCTGTTTAAAAACATTGAAATGCAAAGTTTTGTTATCACCTCTTTCCTCCTCTGTACCTTTGCCGTTGTCAAACTTGCCCAACTTGGCATTTATACAGATGCCGTAACTGCTTTCCGCAGAGTTGTCTATAATGTCTTGTCCGCCCATACAACAACCGGTTTCAATAGCGTTTACGCCTTGCAGTTTGCTCAGGAATGGGGAGATTTTGGCATCCTTATGATGGTCATTGCCATGTTGATCGGCGGTTCGGCCTGCTCAACAGCTGGTGGCTTTAAGGGTTTGCGCGTAAGCATCGTATGCAAAGCTTTAGTCGCTGACATCAGAAAACTGATCGCTCCTGAACGAGCAATCAAAGTTTATAAATACCATCATATCAAGGACTGCGTTTTGGACGATGGAACAGTGAAAAATGCTTCTTTGATTATCTTTTGTTATGTTGTTTTGTTTACTATTAACACAGCGCTGGGCTTATTCTTCGGCTATCCTCTTGCCGCATCGGCTTTTGAGGCAGCTTCCGTTACCGGCAATGTCGGACTTTCGATAGGTATAACCACTGCCACAATGCCTGATCTTTTAAAAGTGCAGTACATCCTTGCCATGTATCTGGGAAGACTGGAATTTATTTCCGTCTTTGCATTGTTTGCCAATATCATCGGAGGCCTAAAAAACTATGTACAAAACCGTTAAAACATTACTGATCATGCTTTTGCTCTCGTTCTCCCTCAGTGCACAAGTTTTCGCTGCCGCTGCAATTGAAATCAACACCCTCATAGAAAAATCGCAGGCTTTTGACGGTCAGACCGTTACAGTCGAAGGTGAAGCCATTGGGGAGACAATGCTTCGCGGCGAATACGCATGGATCAATATTAGTGATAACACAAATGCCATCGGTGTCTGGCTGAAGGCTTCCGACGCACAAAAAATAGCATCGTTCGGTGACTACAGGCATAAAGGCGATACTGTAAAAATCACAGGCATCTTTTCGCGTAATTGTACAGAGCATGGTGGCGACGTTGACATTCATAGTCATTCTTTGGAAATCATTGAAAAAGGCTACAATAAGCCAGAAGAAATCACCCAGGTAAAGATACAAGCTGCCTTAGCGCTTTCCTTTTTCGCATTTCTGACAGCCTATATCTATTGGCGGCGCATCCATTAATTACCCACAAGAAATTCATTGCTAACACACAAAAAGACCGTTATGACAGCATTTGTCATAACGGTCTTAAACTTTTCTTTCAATCTATCTTTTCATAATTATTGATCAATACAACCTTGCCGAAAGCATCCCCTGCTTCCAGATAATGATGTGCTTCAGCGGCTTCGTTGAAGTCAAAAATTCTATGGTCGATTACTGGATGCAGCTGGCCAGCGTCAGCAATCTGAGCAATCTTGGTCAGAATATCTCCATAATGAGCACGGCCTATACCACTTACGAGCGGATACATGGTGTAAACAACATGCAGCGTCAAACCTTTAAAATTCATCAGTGACAAATCATGCGTACTGCGCGTGGCAATTGACACGACCTGGCCCAATGATTTGGCAGCTTCGAAGGATTTCTCCAGATTGGGGCCGCCGACCGTATCGAAAACAACATCAAAGCCTTTCCGATCCGTATATTTTTCGACATATTCCCTGACCGTCTCCTTGGTATAATCAATAACCGCTTTGGCCCCCAATTCCAAACCGAGAGCTATCTTCTGAGGAGTGGAAGCCGTCGTATAAACTTCTGCACCTGACCATTTAGCTATTTGTATGGCAACATGGCCTACACCGCCGGCAGCGGCGTGAATCAGCACCTTTTGCCCCCGTCCAATATTGGCCCGGTCAATAAGAGCCTGCCAGGCTGCCAGAGTAACGAGCGGCAA
>CAYTOV010000035.1:2804-12454 GCA_964439485.1 uncultured Acidaminococcales bacterium
TTAATCAGCAGAAGTGCATGTTATAATATTGATGTCTTTCGTTAATAAAATATCTTAATTTGAGGTAAAGATGAACTTTTTGCTGTTGTTTTCCATATTTCTCTGGCTTATGCTTTGTATCGTCTGCATAAAAATCTGTTATCGCGCCATTCGCTATCGCGACACTGGTACCAGTAAGCAATGGTCTCTGGTTATCGCCCTGGCAATCGGCTCTTTAATTGCTCTTAAATATGCTGCGGAAACTATCGCAAACAAATAAGCCCAAAAAAAATTATGCTATAATACTAATATACTTATTAGTGATATTTGGAGGTTTTGACATTGATAAAATGCCCGAGTTGCAATACCGAATTTGAAGAAACAAACGGCAAATGCCCTAATTGCGGGCAACAGCTTGTTGCTGAGCCTGATAAAGAAAATGCTGAAAATCCTGTGGTTGCTGAAATAATTACGCCTTCAGAAGCACCAAAAGAAGCCGAAACAATAGAACCAGAAAATCTCAGTCTGCTTTCAATCAGCGGCCGTATCGGCAGAAAAGCTTTTAACATGCGTTGGATTCCCATAGCGTTTCTCAACTTTTCCCTGTCATGTTTAGCGTTATTTAGCCAAAATACTGCTTCCCTAATATCTCTCTATATGATAATAGTGCCTCTGACGATTTATGCTCTCACTTTTGTAGTACGGAGACTCAGGGACATTGGTCTTTCCAAATGGAAAATTATTGGGGTTATACTCATTACGCTGCTCCCGCAAAATAACCTAGTTGTCGCTGTATTAAATTTGCTTATTTACGGGTTTTTAATATTCAAGAAGGGCAAATACGAAACTAAATCTTAAACATTTAATAAGACCAGTCGTTATATAACGACTGGTCTTATTCTTTGCTGCCAGATTTTCCATTCTGTTACGACAAAATAAACAAGATACCTGCACAATTTTCTATGTTATTTTTGAAAATTCTGTGAATTATTGCTATATTACTCACTAAGCTAATTATAAATTACGTCTGATATGTTAAAATATAGCAAGAACAACTAGCTTAAATATAATAAGAAAGAGGATACAATGCGAATAATTATTGATGCGGATGCCTGTCCCAAACAGGTTTTAAAAATCTGCCAGGATACAGCGGCCAAATATAGGCTTGATGTTTATACCATATCAAGTTTTGACCATAATATTGACAATAGCCAGCACTTTAGCGTAGATACTAATTCACAGGAAGCAGATTTGAAAATATTTAACATGACAAGTCCCGGCGACATAGTTGTCACTCAGGATTGGGGTCTCGCAGCACTTATCATCAGTAAAAATGCCTATTGCCTGAGTCCTGCGGGCATTGAATATAAAAGCAGCAAGATGGATTTTTTGCTGGAAGAACGTGAAGCCAAGGCCAAATTGCGGCGCGGCGGCGGTCGGACCAAGGGCCCTAAAAAAAGAAGTTCTTCAGACGATTTGCGCTTTCAGACAATCCTGGAAAGTATTTTAAGCAAATGAAAAAAGGATATTTACCTTAATCGTCGAATTCAAACAATATTATAGACAAATTAATATTAATTGTCCGTTAACTACTTGTTTTAACTGTCAAAGGAGGGACCAAAATGATTACGTGTAAGTTTATGAAAACGGCAAAGCATCCCGATTCTAAAAAACTTAATGCCGTTTGCGCCTGTGAGGTTATTGATGATGACACACGCAAAGGTGTGGAATTATTTCTTCCCTTATTCGATGCAGTTGTGCTGAACAAATTGCTGACAGAAAATATCAGCGGTACAGAATGGAAGTATGAAACGGGCGGCGACGAAGCTGTCACTGCACTTTTTATGATGGCACCTGACGATGCTGTCTGGGGTCCTACCCGTAACACCCTGATTTATTTGTCACTGGCAGGTGAAAGAAGTCTGCTTGATCTGCTTTATGATGTCACTGCGGAAGATTCACCGTTTACAACGGAAGAATATGCACTCTGCTTTTGGGCACAAACCGTACTGGATACCCTATCCAACCTGAAAGCCCGCGGCTTAACCAATGAGGAAATCATCGCTTCTCATGACCTGAGAGCCTTATTCAATTAATGATCTGTTTGCTTTTTTCTAACGTAGCGTTCCATAAGGAACGTTACGTTTTTTATTTGTCTTCACGTTTAAACTGTCCCTTCAAAAATTATCAAAACTGACGCTTTTATCTGTGACAGATTTGTTGTATTCTAGTCGCATAGTGTACTGTAAAAACAATAAACTTTTGGAGGAATTTAACATGACAGATCGCGCAATATTAAATAGGAATTTAGCTCAAATGCTCAAAGGCGGCGTCATCATGGACGTTACCAACGTCGAAGAAGCAAGGATTGCCGAAGAAGCAGGAGCTGTAGCCGTCATGGCTTTGGAACGCGTTCCGTCCGACATTCGTAAAGAAGGCGGCGTAGCCCGCATGAGTGACCCGAAAATGATTAAAGAAATCAAAGCAGCCGTCAGTATCCCTGTTATGGCCAAAGTCAGAATCGGCCATATTGTCGAAGCAGAAATTCTGGAGGCGCTCGGTGTTGACTATATTGATGAAAGCGAAGTCCTCACTCCAGCCGATGACATGTATCATCTGGACAAACACCAATTCAAAATCCCTTTCGTCTGTGGTGCCCGCAACTTGGGTGAAGCACTCCGCCGCATCGGTGAAGGCGCTGCCATGATGCGTACCAAAGGCGAAGCCGGGACCGGCAACGTCGTAGAAGCAGTACGTCATATGCGCACCATCATGTCGCAAATCCGTCAATTGTCCAATATGCCAAGCGAAGAACTCATGACTTTCGCCAAAGACAACGGCGCACCTTATGATTTAGTCGTAGAAGTAGCGAAGAATGGCAAACTGCCTGTCGTGAACTTCTCTGCCGGCGGCATCGCTACTCCTGCTGACGCAGCTCTGATGATGAAACTCGGCAGCGAAGGCGTTTTCGTTGGTTCCGGAATTTTCCGCAGTGCCGACCCTGCCAAACGTGCCCGTGCTATCGTCATGGCAACCACTTATTACAACGACCCGAAGGTAGTAGCTGAAGTATCCGAAGATTTGGGTGAAGCAATGCCTGGCATAGAAATCGCCACCATCCCGGAAGCGCAAACCTTTGCTAAAAGAGGCTGGTAACAATGGAAAAGGTTGGTGTATTAGCCTTACAAGGTTCCTTTGCCGAACATCTCGCCATTTTGCGCAGGATGCCAGGAATAGAACCTCTAGAAGTTAAAACCATAGCCCAACTGGAGGCAGTCGACAGATTGATCATACCCGGTGGTGAAAGTACTGCCATCGGTAAATTGCTCAGGAAAACCGGCATGCTGCCTCTACTGCAGAAGCGTATAGAAGAAGGTTTAGCTGTCTGGGGCACCTGTGCAGGACTTATCCTGCTCGCCAAAAGAATTGTCGGAGAAGAACCTTATCTCGACGCTATGGATATTACGGTAAAGCGCAACGCTTACGGCAGCCAGCTCGATAGCTTCCGCTGTGAACAAATCATTCCTGCTATCAGCGCCAAACCGATCCACCTCGTCTTTATCCGTGCCCCCTGGATTGAAGCTGTCGGTCCGGAAGTCGAAGTTCTTGCTGAACGCGACGGCAGAATAATTGCGGCAAAGCAAGGCCGCCTGCTCGCCACCAGTTTTCATCCTGAACTTACAAAAGATACAAGCGTTTACGAATATTTTTTGCAGATGTAAATAACAAAAAGCTGGACCTTTTGGTCCAGCTTTTATTATTTACTTTTGGCACTAGCGAAAATCTTCCACCAATTTATTGAACTCAGCCTTTGTAAATTTACGCACCGACTGCATTTGGTTATTATTGGCCAATCCGCTCACTTCTTCATAGCTTCTCTTTTTCCTGTCTTCATACAGCAGACCCGTGAGCAGACCTTCATGCTCCAGAATGTGCTGCAATACCTTGCCTTTATCATATCTGTCATAGTCTTCGATACTATCGATGCCAACAAGCCTCTCCTTAAACCAATCATAAGTATTAACTTTATTAAAGGTCACACAAGGACTGAAGACATTGACCAGTGAAAAACCAGGATGCTTAACTGCTGCTACAATCAAGTCGGTAAGTTCCTGCAGCTGGGTAGAAAAACCTTGTGCGACAAAACTTGCCCCCGCAGATAAGGCCATTTCCAAAGTCGCAACAGGCGTCTCAATGTTACCAGTCGGTGTTGTCTTGGTTTTAAAACCCCAATCGCTGCGTGGTGAAGTCTGCCCCTTCGTCAAGCCGTAAACATGGTTGTCCATCAGAATATAAGTTAAATTGACATTACGTCTGATAGCATGATACGTATGGCCAAGGCCAATCGCCATGCCATCACCATCGCCGCCGCAGGCAATGACATTTAGCTCCGGATTGGCAAGTTTCAGCCCTTGGGCGAAAGGCAGTGCTCTGCCATGAGTTGTGTGCATACCATACGCATAAACATACCCGGAAAGCCGACCGCTGCAGCCAATGCCACAGACGACAGCAAGTTGGTGTGGTTCCAGTCCCAGTTTCACCGCCGCTTGCTGCAAAGCAGCTAGTACTGCGTAATCACCGCAGCCGGGACACCAGTTAGGTTTTACATTATTTCTGAAATCTTGCAATACCGACATTTTAAAGCACCTCCTTGCAACGCACAAGCAGCTCTTCCGGATACATGATATCCCCGTCATACTGCAGAATGCTTTCCAAATGCGGACATCCTTCAACCTGCATGCGCAAAAGATGAGCAAGCTGTGCGGTAGCATTGTGCTCAACTACAACAATCTTTTTTGACTTTTGCAGATACGGCATGATTTCCTGGGCCGGGAATGGTGACAACAAACGTATTTGCACATGGTTAACCTTTTTACCTTCCTGACGTAGGACTTCCGCTGTCTCAGCAAGGCAGCTGCGCGTAGCAGTCATACCGATCAGCAGAATGTCCGCTTCCTCATACGGAGCATCGACAAACAGAGCCTTCTTGTAGTGTGCGAGAAAAGTCTGCATTTTTTTGAGTCTTTTTTCCGTCTGCTGGCGGCGCATTAATTTGGCTTCGCTGGGTCGTCCGCTTTCATCATGTTCCAGACCAGTGCCAAGGCAGATACCGTTCGGAGTCCCCGGCAGTACCCGCGTAGAAATACCATCATCTGCTGCTAAACTATAACGCGCGAAATATTCAGGAGTTTTGATTGCCGCCAAAGACTCGGAATGAGCAATCTTGCCTCGCCTGATTACCAGTTCTTCATATTCAGGTACGGGCATCGTCTGAGTTGCCAGCGATAACTGCAGATCTGACAGTACAATGACCGGACATTGGTATTCTTCTGCCAGATTGAAGGCTTCAAAAGTATCACAAAACGCCTCTTCTATCGTGCTGGGCGAAAGAACGATTTTAGCCGTATCGCCATGCGTGTTGTAAATAGCGGCGAAGAGATCTGACTGCTCATGTTTGGTTGGCAAGCCGGTACTTGGCCCGCCACGCTGCGAATGAATGATAACGAGCGGTGTCTCCGTCATCGCTGCCAGGCCAATAGCCTCCGCCATCAATGAAAGTCCTGGTCCTGAAGTGGCGGTAAATGCACGTGCGCCGCCGTAAGAAGCGCCGATTGCCATCGTACAGGCAGCAATTTCATCTTCCGCCTGCAGCATCTGGCCGCCGAGTTCTTTGACCTTTTTCACCATATATTCCATGACTTCCGATGCTGGCGTGATTGGGTAGGCAGCCATGAAACGCGCGCCTGCACTCAAAGCGCCAAAAGCAAGTGCTTCATTGCCCAGCAAAAAAAGTTTGGGTTCATTACTGATCAGAGCCGGCAATTGCTTTTCAGCCAAAAGCTCTGGTGCCTCTGTCTTTACAAATTCCATACCTGCCTTGAAAACTCTCAAATTAGCCGCAACCGCTTCTTCACCCTTTTTGCCGAACTCTTTTTGCAATTGAACTGCACAACAATCCTCGCCAAGTCCAAAGATAGCCGCCGTACAGCCGAGTGCGACGATATTTTTCTGCAAGATGGTACCATATTGTTTGGCAATATCGTTAAAAGGCACTGCCAACAGCTTCCCCTTACCAGTATAAAAATCAGCGATAGCCTTTTCCGCAAGAATAATGCCATTTTCACCTACAGCCAGGGCCTCATTCACCAATGTATCCTGATCCAACGCAAGCAAGAGATCGCACTGCTTATTAAGCGTACCAACAGGCTGCGTCGCAATCCTTATTTTATAATTAGTGTGGCCCCCTTTGATCCGTGAGGAAAATTGACGAAATCCATACAAATAATAGCCCTGGCGGCTTAATACAGAAGCCAGGATAGCGCCCAGGCTTTCTAGTCCTTCACCTTGCTGCCCGCCAGCCTGCCAGGTAATTTCATTTTTTTGCAAGATTACTACCTCCCCTGATATTTTTGACATTTTATAACTATATTCTAAGATATTCTTTCTAAAAATAAATTTACCTTTTTAATAAATAGTTTTATTTGTATTATTTTCCGTTGTGCCAAGATTGACTTCGCTATTATTACCTATATAATTATTACATAGCTGTTTATCCCATTGAAATGAGGTATCAAATGACCAGACAATTCTTTTCGCGCCTCCTTATTTTGCATATAGGACTTTTTCTTTATTCCCTCGGTATTGCCCTGAGTCTGAATGCTCAGATTGGTTACGCTCCTTGGGAAGTTCTCCATGTCGGCATGGCTAAAACCTTCGGTATGACGATCGGCGGAGTTTCCATCATCGTCGGTTTTCTGATCTTACTGGTTACCGGCTACTGCGGCGAAGACATCGGCATCGGCACTATTGCCAACATGATTGTCATCGGACTGGTGCTTGATTTAATTCTCTAT
The DNA here is from genome assembly GCA_964439485.1 of uncultured Acidaminococcales bacterium. Classification (GTDB taxonomy): domain Bacteria; phylum Bacillota; class Negativicutes; order Acidaminococcales; family Acidaminococcaceae; genus RZYP01. The sequence continues at coordinate 9,638 of CAYTOV010000035.1, forward strand.
CTCGACTTTCTGCCAGTTGCCGGCAATATGTTTTTTGGTCTCTTGATGCTGATTACCGGCCTCTTCACCATCGCTCTCGGCAGTTATTTTTATATTGCTTCCGCCTTCGGCGCAGGTCCCCGTGACGGGCTGATGGTCCTGCTGACCCGCAAGACCGGCCTGCCCATTGGCCTCTGTCGCGGCGGCATTGAATTGGCGGCTGTTGTCATCGGCTGGTTTCTTGGCGGACTCGTCGGTATCGGCACTGTAGTTTCAGCCCTTATGATTGGTTTCTGCGTACAGATCACTTTCAAACTTCTCCGCTTTGATCCTACGAAGATACACCACGAAAGACTGCAGGAAACCTACAATAGTTTTCGTCAAAAATAAAACAGACAGCAAAAAAAGCTATCGCAAACAGGTTTAGTAATCTGTGAGCGGTAGCTTCTTTATTTTAACCAAGAAATACTCTTTTATTGTGCCATTCCAGATAAGCATGTGATGGCCATTTTTCTTTATTATCAGGCAAAGCAATCTGGCACCCCTGAATTTTGTTATACTCGCTGTTTTCACCAAAATCTGCCGCAACTCTTTTGCTGACTGCCACTTTATAATCCGGTGAGACCGTTATATAACCACGTTCAAACAAAGTGCAGTAATCGCTGCGCAGAAGTAAACCATTCGAGATATCTTTGAGGCCGCCAAACCGGCTAGGCCTGATCTGAGCTACTCGCAAAACCGGTGCCGCCTGCTCCCCTGAAATTACGCACTTTCTTTGGTAAGCTTCAATTACCAGCAGCTTGAAATGACCGAAGCCAAGCTCCGGTGACAGCAGCGTATCCTGATAATAACGGCATTCCTGCTTATTGAGCCTCGTTTGTGCCTGTTCATAAAGCGCTGCTCCTATTGGCTCCGTCCTGCTGTATAGTTTGCCCTGAACGATCTTGCTGCTCCAGTCTTCAGGAACCGGGATTTCGTCACCCTCATCAAAATAAAATACCGATGAAAGAATGACGCAGCCGATTTCCGGATCAGGTTCAGCGATACTGTCAGTTTTGCGATATTTATAGATACGCTCCAGCATAGCCGCGCAGCTGTCCGCGCCATTGGCTACACCGAAGGCTTCCCAAGCTAATGAAGTCGGCAAGAGCTTAAACGCCTGGAAAAACCCACCGCCGACAATGCAGTTATAGGGACTATGCAGTTTGAACAAGAACATTTCGCCCCTGCTCAAAGCTTTAAAGTTAGTATTGCCGCTCGGACGCCAAAAATTCACCTCAGAACATTTTGCTTCCTTCAGCGTCTGAAACAGGTCAAAGTCAATTATCCCAACATACAGCTTCATCCAGAAATCCGCCCCTTTTTCGCCTGTGGCAGTCATCATAAACATAGCTAACTTCGACGTTTAAACCGTTTCTTCCTGCCTGCCGGCAACGAAAAAAACGGCCAAAGGGGACAGTCCCCTTTGGCCGCACTAAAAATTAATTTATTCTACTCACGTTTGCCGAGTTCTTTGTCGATATACATCAGCGGAGCGCCTTTTTCGCCAACCATCTTCAGGCTTTCGAGAATAGCGGTGGCATTAGCCTCTTCCTCAACTTGTTCAGAAATATACCACTGCAGCAAAATTTGTGCAGGGTAGTCTTTTTCATCAACAGCAAGTTCATAAAGTTTATTGATGCTTGCAGTGATAAATTGTTCATGTTTCAGCACTTCTTCGAACATAGCTTTTGGCGAACCAAAATCAGCTGCCGGTGCTTCAATTTTGCCTAATTGAACTTTTTCGCCTCTTTCCAGGAGATGACCGAGCAATTTCATGCCATGCTCAGTTTCTTCCTTGTACTGTACTTTAAGCCATTTAGCAAAGCCAGGCAAATTGCTTTCTGTGCAATAAGCCGACATAGCCAAATATAGATAGGCTGAATAAAATTCCTTTTGGATCTGGTCATTGATTGCTGCTTGCATTTTCTTGTTCATAAAATCGCTCTCCTTTAATTTAGCTTACATAATCATTATATCAGAAACGGTGGAAACGCCGATTCTTTTAAATAAACAAACTCGTTATCTTTTTGTGAAATTTTCACTTACCTTCAAAATAATACTGCGTCCACATGATGACTTCTGCCAGAGAAGGATGCGGCGTCATCGTTTCGCCAACGCTGATTACCGAGTGAGGATCAAGCGTTCTGGTTAAGCCTAGCTTCCGCAGCTCTTGCGCAGTTTCTGACCCGATTTCTTCATTGATTGGCTTAAGAGTAACCGTCCCCATATTCAGCATATTGATGAAAGGCTGAATCAAAAGCGAAGCCTGGGCACCAATAACGTGTACGCCCAGAATATTGTTCGTTGCTCCGTCCACGATCAGTTTCACAAAGCCGTCCATTCCATCACCCGAGGTAAAGCCAAGTGCGTAGCCTTTGGCAGTATTATGATAAAATTGCTTGCCTATCTTCACCGCGTAGCCTTTTTCCCTTGCTTCCGTTTCCGTCAAGCCGACCTGTGCGACCTGCGGATAGGTAAAAGTAACGGCAGGCACAACATCGTAACGTGCCCAGCGCCACTTACCCGGCTCATTGCCGCCGAATAAATTATGTGCGAGAATATCGGCTTCATAATTAGCCTTGTGCCGAAAAGCCGGCTGCCCATTAATATCGCCGATTGCCCAGATACCATTGACACTAGTTTCCAGGAACTCATTGGTTTTGATCCAGCCTCTTTCGTCCATCTCTATGGAGGTGTTTTCTATCTTTAACTCTTTGCTGACAGGTTTGATCCCCGTTGCATACATGATTTCTTCACCGGTTACTTCAATTCTTTCGCCTGTTTCCCTATCCTCAA
>CAYTOV010000036.1:0-12398 GCA_964439485.1 uncultured Acidaminococcales bacterium
TTTTTCTTCCAATGGCTGATTATTCTTGTTCTTGTTACCATAACTTTTGGCCTTTATACACCTTGGGGCTATTGCCAATTTAAACGTTGGGAAACAGAGAATACGAAATTTGCTTAATGTAAAATTATGTTAATTTTAATAATGCAAAAAAAAGAACAGACTCGAGTCTGTTCTTTTTTTGTTGGATATAGCATCTGATGAAGTTCAGCAATTGATATATTTCTTTTCTGCAAATACGACATAAAAAACTTTTTTTCGTCATAATTTCGACATAAATAATCGGTAAGATAAAGACATGAAAAAGCTGACCGATGAGTCGGCGAACGAAATGAGGTATTTATATGGTTAACAAAAAAGTACAAAAAATCATTGCTTCTTTCATGGTAATAGGCTCACTGGCAGGAACGATTGCAACTTCCACAACGGAAGCGGCTTCAAGAGATTACGAACACAAACATAATCAAAAAGTTGAATACAGAAATGATCATGATAATCACAAAAATTGGCATAAAAAAATTGATTCGAAAGAACAAAAGAGGTATATGAAGCAAGTTCGCCAGATCATGAATGAAAGAAAAATTCATGTGCCGCCTGGTCATTGGGCTTATGGAAAGAGAGTACCTCAAAAGGTTATGATTCAATATAGGGAGTCGCATGGCCATTATTATGACAATGATAATGACAACGATTTGTTACTTGGCCTGATTTTGGGCGCGGTTATTGCAGAAGCAGTGGACAACGATTAAAAACGATATTTTATGAAAAGGACGCCTCTAGAGGCGTCCTTTTCTTTTGCGTATTGCAGGAGATAAAGGTAGATGGGCGAATAGTTACAAAGTAAAGATCTTTAAATGGAGGTTATATTTATGGACGAAGAATTGATAATAACTGTGATAGATGACAAGGCAAGAGAGGACGATGCGGAGGCACTCTGCAAATGGGCAGCAGCAAGGGCAGGTGTTATTGTTGTGGCACCTCTTTTGGGTACGATGGCGCTTATCGCAAATCAAATTTATATGATAATCAAATTGGGCAAAGTATATGAGGAAGAGATATCAGAATCAATGGCTGTCAGCATTTTGGGGTCGCTTGGAACTGCTTTTATCGGACAAACAGTTGCCACGTTGATTCCTTTTGCACCGCTTCAGATTCCGATAGCTGTTGGCACTACTTATGGTTTGGGTAAGGTTGTGACTGAATGGTTGAAAACCGGAAAACCCAAGGATCTCAGCGCGTTTAAAACTGTTTATGATAATGCTGTTTTGGAAGCAAAGAAGAATATTGATATTTTTAAGAATAGTCCGGACAAAGATAAACCATTGGGTGATGAAACGAAAAAATTTAAGTGATTGAGTATTTGATGACTTTTGAAGTATAATATAGGTTGTGATTTTTGTTTAGGAGGCATAACATGAACAATATGTTTGATGTAGCGATCATTGGTGGCGGCCCGGCCGCAATATTTGCAGCTTATGAATTCACTTTGAAATATCCTGAACTCAAGGTGGCAATAATTGAAGAGGGACATGCTATCAATAAACGCAGATGCCCTCTTGCTGAAAAAAAGGTTAACCATTGCCTGCGTTGTGTGCCATGTGATATTATGCGTGGGTTCGGCGGCGCTGGTGCTTTTTCTGACGGCAAATTCAATTTTACAACCGAGTTTGGTGGTTGGCTTAATGAATATATACCAGAAAAAGATGTCATTGATTTAATAGATTATGTAGACCGACTGAATTGCCTTCATGGAGCGCCTGGTGAGTATTTTAGCACGAAAAACTGTCATGTAGCCAAGGAAGCACTTAGCCATGATTTACATTTGCTTAATGCCAAAGTACGTCATTTAGGAACAGAAAACAATTTGATAATAATGGAAGATATTTATAAGCATCTGGCCAGTAAAGTAGACATCCGCTGCAACACTCATGTGGAAAAAATTCATCGTGAAGCCGGTGAAACCTTTTCACTGGAAATAAAGGGCCAAAGCGAGCGTATAAACTGCCGCTATCTGATTGCAGCACCTGGACGCGCTGGTGCAGAATGGTTTACTGAACAGTGCAAGGATCTTGGTTTGTCCTTCATCAACAATCAGGTTGATGTTGGTGTACGCGTTGAAGTACCGGCACAGGTATTTAAACATATTACGGATGAAGTATATGAAGCAAAACTGGTGTATAGGACAAAACAGTATGGCGATCTTGTACGAACCTTCTGCATGAATCCTAATGGCTATGTTGTTGCTGAGAACACTGACGGTATTGTTACTGTCAATGGACATAGCTTCAGAGATCCTGCTTTGCATAGTAAGAATACGAACTTTGCTTTACTTGTCAGCAATAAGTTTACGGAGCCTTTCCAGGAACCGCTTAAATATGGTAAAAGGATAGCATCTTTCTCTAATATGTTGGGCGGCGGTGTGCTCGTGCAAAGGTTTGGCGATTTGATTAAGGGTCGCAGGACCGATGAAAAGCGACTGGAAAAAAGCTTTACTAAACCAACATTGGAGGCAACACCTGGTGATTTGAGCCTGGTTCTGCCAAAGCGTCACCTTGATAATATTATTGAAATGATTTACGCCTTGAATAAAGTTGCTCCCGGTATGACGAATGACGATACTCTGCTTTATGGTGTCGAAGTTAAATTCTACAGTGCCCGTCTGGAAATAGACAGTAACCTGGAAACCAAAATACCCAACTTATTTGCCATAGGTGATGGTGCCGGTATCACGCGGGGGCTCTCACAAGCCAGCGCAAGCGGCGTCTATGCAGCAAGAAAGATTGGCGAACGTGCAGCAGTAAAAAAATAAAAACGTTAGATGTTGGCATTTGCTGGCTGCTTCTGATTGTGTTTTTAGATAATGGAGGATTGTAATGGAAGTAACACCATTAATTAGGATGAGCAATATTGTCAAAAGATTTCCGGGCGTTGTGGCTAATGATCAGGTTAATCTTGATCTTTATGCCGGCCAGATTCATGCCCTTCTTGGCGAGAATGGCTCAGGTAAAAGTACCTTAATGAGTATTCTTTCCGGTCTTTATCGCCCGACCGAAGGTAATATCGAAATCCTGGGTGAGGAAAAGAAAATAGATTCACCAAGTGACGCACTGGCCAATGGTATTGGTATGGTACATCAACATTTCAAACTTATTGAATCTTTTACGGTTGCCGAAAATATTGCCTTGAGTCAGACTTCTGGCTCTGTTTTGATATCGGAGGAAGAAATCGTTGAAGAAATAACCAGACTTGGTAAAAAGTATGGTTTATTTGTTGATCCAAGAGCGTATGTCTGGCAGCTTTCTGTGGGAGAAAAGCAGAGAGTGGAAATCTTGCGCATGCTTTATAATGATTCAAAGGTACTGATTCTTGACGAACCTACGGCAGTACTGACGCCGCAAGAAACACGGGAGCTTTTCAGTAATCTGCGTAATATGGCTGATAACGGCTGCGCGGTTGTTTTTATTTCGCATAAACTGAATGAAGTTGAAGAACTGGCAGATCAGATAACAGTATTGCGTAACGGTCGTGTTACCGGCTCAATCGGACGCTCGGAAATTAATCAGGCGAGGCTTATCGAAATGATGATTGGCAGGGATATCATAACTGCGTACGAAAAATCTGAACCCAGTGATAAAGAGCCTGTTCTTGTAATTGATAATATCTCGGCACTAAATGACATGAACACCCTGGGACTTGATGGTATTACCTTTAAGGTCAGAGCCGGTGAAATATATGGTATAGCAGGCGTATCCGGCAATGGTCAGAGAGAGCTGGCTGAAGTTCTGGCAGGGCTTCGTCACACTCTGTCAGGCAGCATTAAGTTTTATGGTGAAGAAATTGCCGGCCTTTCCCCTAAAGGGATGATTGGCAGGGGTATAAGTTACGTCCCGGAAGACCGTCTGGGTATGGGTCTGGTGCCAAAGCTGAATTCTTGTGACAATGTTATTCTCAAGGAATATGGCAGCGAGAAGTTTTCCAAAGGGCACTTTTTGAAAAGAGATGCCGCTATTGCAGAAACGCAGCGGATTGTGCGTGAATTTGATGTTAAGATGGGCTCCATTTTCCAACCGGTGAAAATGATGAGCGGAGGTAATCTGCAAAAACTGCTTTTGGGACGCGAAATCGCCAGCAAACCAAAACTAATGATAGTATTGTATCCTGTGCGTGGTTTGGATATCGGTGCTATTGAATCTGTTCATAAATTGTTATTACAGATGAAAGAAAATAATACAGCTATCATTCTTGTTTCAGAAGAATTGGAAGAAATTGCTAAATTAGCTGACCGTGTAGGAGTTATTTTTAATGGTAAAATTTTGGGAGAATTCCCTGTGAAAGAAATGGATACAGAAAAAATTGGTGCTTTAATGGCTGGTATAGTTGGGAATGGGGGTGCCAAGGCATGAAGATAAGATTGGAAAAAAGCTTGGCACAAAACAAAACATCGCAGATACTCGTTCCTGTGATTGCAGTTTTTATGGCATTACTGTTTTGCGGCGTATTTCTTGCCGTGACCGGCAGAGATCCATTCGAAGTTTATCAGGCGATGTTTGCAGGTGCGCTTGGCTCTGAATATGGTATTTCAGAGACCCTTGTAAAAATGATCCCACTGGCACTTTGCGGTTTAGGTATTGCGGTAGCCTTCAGAATGCAAATCTGGAATATCGGGGCCGAAGGACAATTTTATATGGGAGCCTGTGGTGCTACCTGGGTTCCTCTGACGTTCCCCAATCTGCCTTTTATAGTGATGATTCCCTTTATGATCTTTATGGCTGCTCTTGGCGGCGGACTGTGGGGACTTCTGGCAGGCTGGTTCAAGACTAAATGGCAGGTCAGCGAAACGATTACCACTCTGATGATGAACTATATAGCTATTTTGTGGGTGAGTTATCTTGTTTACGGTTCCTGGCGTGATCCTAAAGGCCTCAATTTCCCTCTTACAGCTCCTTTCCCTGACGCGGCGTTGATACCGACTTTTGGCGCTTTGCGCGTACATTATGGCATTTTTGCTGTTTTGTTGCTGGCGGTTATTTTCTGGCTGTTCTTTAAGGGTTCAAAATGGGGTTATGAAACTTTAGTCATTGGTTCCAATCCAGTGGCAGCGCGTTATGCAGGCATGGATATCAGAAAAAATGTACTGCTCGTTATGTTTATTTCCGGGGCAATAAGCGGGTTTGCCGGGATGGTGGAAGTCAGCGGCATTGTTGGCAGGCTGCAGCCGGGAATAAGTCCGGGTTATGGTTATACGGCAATCAGCGTAGCTTGGCTAGCCAGATTGCATCCAATCGCTATCGTTATAGTTGCCTTCTTGTTTGCAATTATCCATGTTGGCGGTTTCATGATACAGACTATGGGTATTCCTTCAGCAGCAGCTACGATGCTGCAGGGAGCAATTTTGTTCTTCGTGGTTGGCTCAGAAATTCTGACTCAATATGAAATAAAGTTTTCAAATAAGGAGGAAGCACAAGATGAGTGAGACTTTGATTATTTCTATCTTGGCCGCCTCCATTACAGCTGGCACACCAATTTTGTTTGCTGCCTTAGGAGAATTGATTGCAGAACGTTCCGGCATTATGAACCTTGGCGTTGACGGCATGATGCTCGTGGGCGCTGTTACTGGTTTTATGATCACGGTGAATACCGGTAATCCTTGGTTCGGGGTTGGTATGGCCTTGGCAGCAGGTGGCCTGCTTGCACTCATTCACGCCTACCTTACTGTTACCTTAAGAGCTAATCAGGTTGTAAGTGGTTTGGCCCTCACCTTATTCGGCTCAGGCCTCAGTGATTATTTAGGCAAAGCATATGTTGGTATGCGTGCCGAGCATACTTTTGGTAAGCTGCCAATACCTGGCTTAAGTGATATTCCTATCATTGGACCTGTTGTTTTTAAACAAGATATTCTTGTTTATATAAGCTATGTACTGGTTGCAGCAACGGCTTTTTATCTTTACAAAACAAGAGCAGGTTTATTCCTGCGTGCTTTGGGGGAGAACCCTGCAGCGGTTGATTCCGTTGGCATTAACGTTTTCCGTCTGCGTTATTTCTATGTAATGATTGGCGGTGCTTTAGCTGGTTTAGGCGGTGCCTATCTTTCTTTAGCATATGCCCCCAGCTGGCTGGAAAATATGACTGCCGGCAGAGGCTGGATTGCCGTAGCGTTGGTAATCTTTGCAATCTGGGATCCTTGGAGAGCTTTAGCTGGTTCCTACCTTTTTGGCGGCGTTGACGCGCTGGGGTTCCATTTGCAAGTTATAGGACTGCCGATTTCCATCTTTATTTTGAATATGCTGCCCTATATTTTCACGATACTGGTTTTGATTCTTGTTTTAATCCGCAAAGGCGGTCGCTTGGCTTCACCGCAAGCTTTAGGTGTGCCGTACGACCGTGAAGAAAGATAATCTTCTTGCAGAAAAACCTGCTTAGCAGGCAGGATAATGGCAAGAAAGCAAGAATAAGTATTTAAGAGGCAGAAACTTTACCCCGAAGGTTTAATTAACGGAGGTGGCAGTATATGTTCAAAAAAATACTTGTTCCTGTTGATGGCTCTGAAACATCATGGCGGGCTTTATCGCAGGCTATTGCTTTAGGTGAAAAGTTTGATGGTGAGCTTATCGTAGTAAATGTCATTCAACCTTATAACAATGCAGCTTTATTGGCTGTACCTCTCGATGACGCTACTATTAACCAAAGTAACAGTGAGCTGGAAAAAATAGGTGATCAGGTTTTGAATATGGCAAAAGAGAAGCTTGCTGGTTTCAAAAATCACGTTAGTTATGAATTAGAAGTCGGACATCCGTCAGAAAGAATCGTTGCTCTTGCGAAAAAAGACGGCTGTGATTCTGTTGTGATCGGCAGCAGAGGTTTGAGCAGCATCGCTGAATTTTTCCTTGGCAGTGTCAGCGCCAAAGTTTCCCAATATGCTACGGTACCTGTTTTGATTGTTAAATAACTTTTTGATGCTTTAGGTTAATGATATTAATGAATCGGACGCGCCTTCATTTCGAGGCGCGTTTTTTTATGATCAAAAACAATTTAACAAAATATTTAAATTATTTAAAAATTTCTATCAAATAAGCAGGAAAAACAAAATTAACAAAGAATAGGTGAATAAAGAGGATAATTATCAGAATAATATAAATTTACTTTTTCATAAACTTTTTCCGGCGTTTTTGCATGAAAACATAGATCTTTATGAGTATTAATAGGGAGGCGATAGTTATGTTGAAGAAAATTTTAGTACCGGTGGATGGTTCGGCTAGTTCATTTAGGGCATTAGAACATGCCATGTGTCTGGGGAAGACCTTCGACAGTGAGATTGTGGTCTCGCATATTGCTGTTCCATATGATTTGGCCCAATTGCGTGAACGTCCTAAGACAGCTAAAAAGGAGACTAAGGTAGTCATTGAGGGATGGGAGTCGAAACCATCTGAAGGAGCTAAGACAGTTATTGAGGGATGGGAGGCAAGGCCATCAGAAGCAGCTCTATCTATCGCAAAAAGAAAAGAAGCAGCTGATTCGGCACTAGCAGTTGCAAAACAAAAGGCAGAGGAAGCCGGTTACACAAAAATAAATTTCAGGGAAGTCATAGACGTTGATCCAGCTATGGTAATTGCTGAACAAGCAGAGGAGCTAGGCGCGGATTTAATTGTTATGGGCAGCAGGGGGTTAGGCTTTGTGCGTTCACTTTTGGTTGGAAGTATTAGCAACAAGGTGCTTACCAATGCAAATTGCCCGGTAACTATTGTGAGATAATAGTTATTTTTAAATCGTGCCGTATATTTCGGCACGATTTTTGGTATTCTAAAAAAAACAAAAATAGCAGATAAAAGCAGGAAAAAAACGAAGCAATCAAGAATAGGTACAGCATAAGGATATTTACTTGTGGCAAAAGCTATGAGGCTGGAGGGGTATGATATGTTTAAAAAAATTCTGGTTCCTCTTGATGGATCCGAAACTTCTTGGCATGCTTTGGAGCAGGCAATTGTTTTGGGAAACAAGTTTGATAGTGAGCTTGTAGTTGTGAATGTTATTCAACCCTACAATAATGCCGCTCTGCTTGCTGTACCTTTTGATTATGCTACCATCAATCAGGGTAACAGTGAGCTGGAAAAAATAGGAGATAAAGTATTAGGCATGGCTAAGGAAAAAGTCAGTGCCTACGCTAAAGGTGTGGAGTTCATCCTGGAGGTGGGGCATCCGTCAGAGAGAATTCTTTCTGTTGCCAAAAAAACAGGTTGTGACGCTATCGTTATTGGTAGTAGAGGACTTAGCGGGATAGCTGAGTTTCTGCTCGGCAGTGTCAGTTCAAAGGTATCACAGTATTCAACGATACCTGTGCTGATTGTTAAATAATTATAGGCGTCGAATAGTTAATCTATGATGGCTCATAGAAATAAATAGTTATATGGGTGCAATAAGGGAGGCGTTATTTATGTTAAACAGAATCCTGGTATCAATTGATGGGTCCCCGCTTTCGTTCAAAGCATTGGATTTTGCGATGGGGTTAGGAAAGGCCTGTGGTAGCGAGATTATAGTTTTGCATGTGGCTGTTCCGTTTGACCTGTCCAAACTACATTCTTATGAAATGGAAAAACTAGAGGACGATATCACAGAAAGACTTAAAAAGAAAGAAACGGCCAAAGAAGAATTGACTGAAGGCGAAAAAGCAAAAGCCGGATCAAGTGCTTTGGAAGTTGCTAAGAAAAAAGCTGTAGAGGCTGGCTATAAAACTATTGAATTTAAAGAAGTAGTTGACACTGAACCTGCTAAGACTATCGTTAAACAGGCGACAATTATGATGGCTGAAGCAATTGTCATGGGTACCAGCGGTCTTGGACTGATGTCAGCGGCTTTGCTTGGCAGTGTCAGTGCTAAAGTTGTTACAAATGCTCAATGTCCGGTAATTATTGTTAAATAACACGTAGAAAAAATCGTGCCGGTAAAATCGGCACGATTTTTATGTAAAAGGAGAAAAAGTATGCTGAAAAAAGTTCTTGTACTAGTTGATGGAACAGAAAATTCTTTGCGGGCACTGCGGTATTCTATTGATTTATGCAAACTGTCTGCAGGTGAACTTATTGTGATGACTTCTGTGAAAACTGATATGAAAGTTATGGCAGAAGCTGCTCCGCTTGATCAGGAGTTGCGTACTCAGGCAAATAATGAGGCTGTTAAAGCCGGCAATAAAGTGCTTGGCAGCGCCAAAGCTGTTTTAGACGATAGTGGTATGCAAGTTCAATATATTCTTGAATTTGGCTCTCCGTCAGCTACGGCAATGAAAGCAGTAGAAAAGTTTGAGTGTGACACTATTGTAGTCGGTAGTCGCGGACTGGGAACCTTCCAAGGGATTCTGAGCGACAGCGTGAGCAAGAAACTGGTGCAAGAAGCGCATGTACCTGTAATTGTCATAAAATAGTTTGTAAGCCAGATAAAAAAGTGTGCATCTCATTCCAACATAAGGAAGAGATGCACACTTTTTTTAATATGATTTTTTGCCAAATACGGGGTGCGCTGTTGGCTGAAGGTGCAAACGTTTGGCAAGTTTGACCGCTTCCTCCAAAGGAAGGTCTTCTTTCCTTACGCCGTCTTTTTCAAAGACGGCGTAAGGATTGGCGGAACCGACTTCGCCACCTGGCAAATAAATGAATTCCTTGTTCTCGGTATCACCAAGAATAATGCCGGCAAGTAGCTGCTCGGCCATAATCTTTGACATATCGTGGCCCCTTCCATTAAATCAGAACATGCGTTTTTTGCGGAGAAAATAAGCAAACGTACTAGCTATTGCTGTTGCTATGGCTACGACAATGAAGAAAGCATAGTCATTGTCGTGGAAAGGAACCTGCACATTCATTCCCCATAGTCCGGAAAGTACTGTAGGAATAGCCATCAAAATTGTGACACCAGCTAAAAATTTCATCACAAGGTTCATGTTATTATTGATGATTGAAGCAAATACTTCCATCATACTATTTAAAATGTGGCTATACATCTCAACCATTTCTATAGCCTGCTTATATTCAATGATAACATCTTCCAGCAAGTCTTCGTCTTCTTCATACATTTTTATCAAGTGCTGCAGCTGATTGGTAGAACGCAGACGCAGTATTTTTTCAGTCACTATATAGTTGCTGCGCAAGGAAGCTGAGAAGAAGGTTAAGGACTTTTGGACATCAAGCAGATTGAAAAGCTCTGCATTTTCCATTGATTTTCTAAGGTGTTGCTCCAGTTCATCGGTACGGCGATTAATGTTACGGATATATTTCAAATATAGGGTAGCAGATTTATAAAGGATCTGGAAAAGGAAACGAGTTTTCTTAAAAGTGCTGAAGGTTCGATAATTGACCGAGTTGAAATCGGCCAATACGGCATTAACTTCCAAACAAACGGTTATGATGCAGTTAGCAGTTATTATGATGCCCAAAGGCAGGGTATCGTAATCATTGTTGCTGCGTAAAAGAGGTATATCGATCAATATCAGTATCTGGTCAGATTCCCACTCAATACGAGATTTTTCTTCATCGTCCAAAGCCGCTGTCAGGTAATCAAGTTGTACTCCTGTTGCAGCGGAAATCTCGGTCAATTCTTCCATTGAGGGGCTTATAATATCAATCCATATGCCTTTTTCGAGCTGGTCCAACATCAGTTCGTCAACGCCATCAGCACAACTTTTATAAATCTTGTACATTGGAACCCCTCCATTCTGCTTTTAGTTTCGTTGGCGGCTACGCCAAAAATTAGTTTTATTAAATTGATGCGGTAAAGGTTATGGTGCAGCAGCCTTTGCAGTCAGCCCTGAGAGGCTTTACACAGATTCCTGTTGTTTTAAAACGCGTTAAAAATGCGGAAATAGAATTCATTTTTTTTCAACCATTAATATATTCGACGGGGAGATATAAAATCCTTGTAAAATATTTAACAACAAAATATTTTTGCATGTAAAATTTTGAGGACTGGATGTCAGGTTAAAGGCACAAGCAGGCTTTTTTTTCTGATATATTGCTGATATAATACTAGATGAGTTTGTAGCAACGCAGAATGGTAGTATGGGCAAGATTGTTTTTATTATTTGTGTAGAAGGGTAGCGTGGTGTTAATGTCTATTCAGTTATTTATTGTTTGTGCGTACATTGTATTATTGTTCGCCATCAGCTTGTTTGCCAAGAAGAGAGCGGACAAGGGAGCTTCAGAGTATTTGTTTGCAGGACGTAAACTTGGTCCGGGCCTTATAGCCGTCAATATTACAGGCCTTGCTGTTGGAGCGGCATCAACTGTTGGCGTGGCAGAAAATGCCTTCAGCGTTGGTTTGGCAGCTGGCTGGTATAATGCAGCCTGGTCTGCAGGTGCCTTGATCATGGGCCTTGTTGCTGCGGGTAAGTATCGTGCCTTGAATGCAACTACTATTCCTGATTTATTTGAACGTTATTATGATACTAAAGGAAGAGTTGTCAGCGCCATAGGTCTTTTAATAATTATGCTGGTCATCACTTCTTTGCAGTATCTTGCAGGCGGTGCTATTCTTTCCGCCTTGCTGCCGGATATTTTTTCCTTCAAAGGCGGCATGATTACAAGTGCTGTTGTTTTTATCGGCATTACTTTGATTGGTGGCTTGTGGTCATCAGGTCTTTCCAATATAGTAAGTGTTATTTTAATTTATGTTGGTGTTTTATATTCAACCTATGCAGCAGTCGACCAAGTTGGCGGCCTGGCAGTACTTGCCAGCAAACTCCCTGCCGGTAAGGAATGGTTCAATCCTTTTTCCGGATTACCGCTTGCAATAGTCATAGGTTGGTTTGTGGTCATGATTACACAGGCAATCACAGCACAAGGACCTGTGCAGATAGCTTGCGGTGCTAAAGATGCCAGCTCTGCCAAAAAAGGTTTTATCTGGGGTGCTGCGTTGATTTTTCCTATAGGCTTCTTGTGCGCTCTGCTTGGCATAATCGCCAGAGTAACTTCACCGAACATTACAGCAACGATGGCATTGCCAAGTGTTGTTATGAGCCTGGACCCTTTTGCTTCCGGCATAACACTGGCGGCAATGTGGGCGGCCGATATTTCTACCGCCTGCACGATTCTGTTGGGTGCAGGAACCTTGTTTTCACAAGATATTTACAAACGCTTTATTAATCCGAGCATCTCCGGCGAGAAATTTCTTTTTGTTAACAGAATAACTATATTTGTTTGTGGCCTGGGGACTTTGTGGCTGGCTTTTAATGCAGTCGGTATTTTAAAAACGATGGTTGCAGGCTTAAGCCTTACAACAGCTCTTACTGTTGTTTTCCTTTTCACGATCTTCATGCCGTCTGTTTGCCGCAAAAGTTCTGCTTTTTACACAACTTTAGCAGGCTTGATTGCTATTGTTGTCTGGCAATTTGTGCCAGCCTTGCATGTTTTACAGCATGTAAT
>CAYTOV010000037.1:0-12221 GCA_964439485.1 uncultured Acidaminococcales bacterium
GACGTTATAGCTCGTTTCCGTACTATGAAAGGTTTTAATGTTTTGCATCCGATGGGCTGGGATTCTTTTGGTATGCCGGCAGAGAATGCCGCAATCAAACATGGCATTCATCCTGCCAAATGGACGATGGAAAACATCGCCAACATGACGCGTCAGCAAAAAGAACTCGGTTTGTCCTATGATTGGGACCGTGAAGTAACTACATGTAAAGAAGATTATTATAGATGGACACAATGGTTTTTTGAGCTGTTTTATAAACGAGGTCTTGCCGTTAAGAAAAAATCAGCGGTTAACTGGTGTGATTCCTGTAATACAGTACTTGCCAATGAGCAGGTAATTGATGGCAAATGCTGGCGCTGCGATTCAACCGTTTACAAGAAAGACCTTGAACAATGGTTCTTCAAAATTACTGACTACGCAGATGAATTACTTGAAGACCTGAAAGAGCTTGATGGCTGGCCAGAGCGCGTTAAAACCATGCAGAAAAACTGGATCGGCCGCAGTGAAGGTTTGGAATTCAGTTTCGATGTGCCTGCTTTCCAGGAAAAACTTGCTGTCTATACTACGCGTCCGGATACTATTTACGGCGTAACTTTTGTTGTTGTGCCGCCAGAGCATCCAATTGTAGAAAAAATATTGGTAGATAACCCTAAAGCCGCTGAATTGAAAGTTTTCTGCGATAAGGTAAGAAATCAGTCTGATATAGAACGTACCTCCAGCGAATCTGAAAAAGAAGGTATGTTCACAGGTCATTACTGCATTCATCCGCTTACAGGCCGCAAAGTACAAATCTGGATCACGAACTATGTATTGTATGATTATGGTACAGGGGCCGTTATGGGCGTTCCTACCCATGACTCTCGTGACTGGATGTTCGCTGATAAATACGGTATTGAAAAGATTATTGTTATTCAACCTAAAGATAAAGAACTGAAACTGGAAGAAATGAATGGCGCTTACGATGAAAGCGGCGTTATGGTTAATTCAGGCAAATTTGACGGTATGGGCAATGAAGAGGCAATGGGAGCAATCATGGATGAAATGGAAGCTCAAGGCGTTGGCTCTCGCCGCGTAAACTACCGCCTGCGTGATTGGCTGGTAAGCCGTCAGCGTTATTGGGGCGCACCGATTCCTATTATTTACTGCCCGGATTGTGGCCCTGTGCTGGTGCCAGAAGAACAATTGCCGGTAAGATTGCCGGAAAACGTGAATTTTGCCAGCGGCAGCGTTTCACCACTTGCTACCTCTGAAGAATTTGTAAATTGCGTTTGCCCGGTTTGCGGTAAACCTGCTAAGCGTGAGACTGATACCATGGATACCTTCCTTTGTTCCTCCTGGTACTACCTGCGCTACACTGATCCGAAGAATGACAAACTTCCATTTTCTAAGGAAGCCGTTAATTACTGGGCACCTGTAGACCAGTATATCGGCGGTATTGAACATGCGATCCTGCATTTGCTCTACTCCCGTTTCTTCATGAAAGTTCTGCGTGATGCTGGTTTGGTAGAAGCTGGCGAGCCGTTTAAGAACCTTTTGACACAGGGTATGGTTATTAAAGACGGTGCCAAGATGTCGAAATCGCTGGGCAATGTTGTCTCACCGGAAGAAATCATCAGCAAATACGGCGCAGATACAGCTCGTCTCTTCATTCTCTTTGCTGCCCCGCCGGAAAGAGAATTGGAGTGGAGCGACCAAGGTGTTGAAGGCTCCTTCCGCTTCCTGAACAGGGTATGGCGTATTGTGGCTCATTTTGGACCTCAATTGGATCAACATGTAGTTTCCTATGATGTTGCTGCCTTGGACGAAGATGATAAAGAATTGCGCCGCATTCTCCATACAAGCATTAAAAAGGTAACTGATGATATTGAACAACGTTTCAATTTCAATACAGCAATCAGCTCCATGATGGAATTAGTGAATGGGCTTTATGCTTATAAGGAAAAGAAAAACAATCCGAATGCCGGACTAGTTTTTGAAGCAATTTCATCACTGCTTCGCTTGCTGTCTCCATTTGTTCCGCACATTACTGAGGAACTGTGGACCAAGGTTATCGATGCTAATGCCAGTGTTCATAAAGCAGCCTGGCCTTCCTACGATGAAGAGGCTATGAAGGTAGCTGAAGTTGAAGTTATTCTTCAGATCAACGGCAAGGGCAAGGAACGTATTGTTGTTCCTTCTGAAGCTACTAAAGAAGAACTGGAAGCCTTTGCTTTGTCAGATGCCAAAATCAAAGAGCTCATCGGCGGCAAAGAAATCATCAAAGTGGTTTGTGTTCCAAAGAGATTGGTAAATATTGTCGTGCGTTAATAAAGATAAATAAGGGTAGTGACTGGCCTTGGCCAGTCACTACCCTTATTACTTTGTAGAGGTTCTATATTTGAATAATAAATTGGAGAGTGTTAAGATAAAAGAAAGATAGTGAAATAGTAACATGTTATTTTTCAAACGACGCTATTCGAGACTCACGCACGGTAACGCCATCAGAGGCAGCCGGGGTGAGTCTTTTTTTATGGGGGGTCTTAGGGTGAATTTGTGGGAAAAGAAAAAACTGCTTGTCATAGCTTCACTTGTTATTATTCTCGCCGGTCTGAGTATCTGGCAGAGTACACCGGGCAAACTTGAGGGAGGCGTCATACAAAATGGGGAGCAGTTGGCAGAAAGTAAAACCAAAGGTATAACGGTTTATGTCAGCGGAGAAGTGAAAAATCCGGGGATGTATGAAATGCCTGCTGGAAGCAGGGCACAGGAAGCTATCGAAAAGGCAGGAGGCATGACCTTAAATGCCAACGTCAACAAGGTTAACCTGGCAAAAAAATGTAAGGATGGTATGCAAATAAACGTGCCTACGTTAAGTGTGAAACAAGCTAAAACGAGGGTTGGCAGTAACCAGGGAAGAAGTTCAGCGGGGAACGTGAGCAGCTCGGAAACGGGGCAGGACAATCTGACTACAGTTAATCTAAATTCGGCCGACGTTGGAGAGCTGGAAAATTTACCGGGAGTAGGACAGTCAACGGCACAAAAAATCATTGAGTACAGACAGCAGCATCGCTTTAATAAAATTGAAGATATTATGAACGTTAAGGGCATCGGCAAGGCGAAATTTCTGAAGATGAAGGACTATCTGGAAGTCTGAAATGGCATATTCACTCTATGTTGGGTTGCTGTTCTGTCTTGGTGATTATTTTGGCCTTTGTTACCGGCAGTTTTTAAGTTTAACGGGGGTTTTGTTATCTTTAGTATTATTGATTGGTCTTGGCCTTTATTTTTTTAACAGAACGAAAAATTTAAAGGCAGGTCTTTTTGTCGTTGCTATTTTCATTTTCGTGTGTGGTTGGGCGATAGGTGCTGCCGCTGGCAGAACCGGCAGGAATGATATAGAAAAACATCTGAATCAGGAAGCAGTGCTTAATGGAACGATAATACCAGGCACGGTGAAGGAATTGGAGGACGGTGTGGTAAGCCTGCGTATGGATTGCGAGCTTATTAAGCAGGGTGATCAAACATTTGCTACTAAGGGCATTCTGCGTTTAACAATTGCCAAGGTGCCAATGAATAGCAAAATAAGGACGCTCGGCTATGGCCGGCTGAATGTTCAAGGAGAAATCAAACCTATCAGGGGTTTTGCTAATCCTGGTGTCTTTGATACCGAACTGGCTGCTAAAGTGCAGGGCATCGGCGGCAGGATGTCGGTTAAGGCGGAACAAGTCCGGTATATTAATATTGCAAGACCTTGGTATTCTTATCTGGCAGATGTAGGCAGTGCGATGCGCACGCAGCTGAATAAAGTTATGCCGGCAAAAGATGCCGCTATTCTTGCAGGTATGACTTTAGGTGGGTATGATGGTATTGACGAAGATACAGTAAGGAATTTTTCCACTACTGGTATCGTTCATATCCTTTCCGTATCAGGCAGTCATGTTGCATTATTGATAGGATTCGTACTTTTTTTAACGAGAGCGTTGCACGTAAGAAAAAAATTGGCTTTACCCATAGCTGCGGCAACTGTCATCAGTTACTGCCTGATTTGCGGTTTTTCACCGCCTGTCATGCGTTCAGCTCTGATGGGAATGGCAATGCTGCTTGGCCTTGTCTTGCAAAGAAATGAAGACAGCGGAGCGGTACTGGCGTTCGTTGCTATAAGCATGCTTTGTTATAGACCAATGTGGGTTTTTGATATTGGGTTTCAGCTTTCTTTTGCTTCAACCGCTGGATTGATTTACTTATTTCCTGCAATCAAGACCTTATTAGCGCACTATATGCCAAAATATTTAGCTGATGCCCTGGCTGTAACAATTGCAGCACAGCTTGCGGTTTTGCCCTTGCTTGTTCATTATTTTCATCAACTCTCTATCAGTTCACTGGCGGCGAACCTCATCGTTGTGCCTGTTGTGGAATTCATTGTGCTTTTAACGATGGCTGGTTTATTTCTGTGTTTTATTGTCAAACCGCTCGGTATTATTCTCTTGATGGTTGCGAGCCTTTTGTTAGGACCTGCTTTGAACGTGACGAATTGGATAGCCAGTTGGCCTTTTGCCAGTATTATTATTGCTCGCACCCCCTTCGTAACTGCATTAATCTATTATTTGCTCTTAGTATGTTTGTTTCGTTTCTGGCCTTTGGCTAGCCTGACTGGCTATGAAAGAAAGATAGTAATAGCGTTAACGTGCCTCGCAATATTATTGCCTGGCTTAACAACGCATTGCGCGCGGCAGCCCTTTACTGTCTATTTCATTGATGTTGGTCAAGGTGATGCCGCACTTATTATTACAGCAGACAAGAAAACTATTTTGGTTGATACTGGTGGGTTACGCGGCAATTATGATACCGGTGAAAGGATTATTCTTCCGTTTTTAAGGTATTTAGGTATAAACAAGCTTGATGTCTTAGCTCTTAGCCATGGTCATCATGATCATGCAGGTGGTGCGGCTGCCGTGGCACGGTCGATTCCTATAGGCTGCATTTTGCTGCCACGGGAAGAACCTAGCCAGGATGTCGCAGCTTTGCTCAACTTTGTAAAAGATAAAAGTCAGATAAAACAATTGGCAAGCGGGCAACAATACAATCTGGATACCTGTAAAATAGATATTATTGAAGCACCACTAGCATCGTCTTTGGAGGAAAAACATAATGAAAATGAGAGTTCGGCAATTATGAAAATAACAGATAAGGGCAAGAGCGTAGTTTTTACCGGTGACGCTACTGAGGAAGAAGAAATCGCGGCAGCTGCAGCTTCCATTAAGGCTGATGTTCTGAAGGTATCGCATCATGGTTCCAAAACATCATCGTCATATGAGTTTTTGCAGGCTGTACATCCCGGGTTAGCGGTTATTTCCGTAGGCGCTGACAATAAGTTTGGACATCCTGCGCCTGAGACTTTAGAAAAATTGCAGGCAATTGGTGCAAAAGTATTACGGACAGACCAAGCAGGCAATATAAAAGTTGTTTTTGACGGTTCAAATTGCACATGGTATAGTTATCGGTATCAGGGTAATTACTTTTAGCAGGGAGTTAGAAATGGAAATTTCATCAGAAAAATTTCTCGAAACTCTGGATAAACATTTGGAAATACCAAGGCTTGTTATTATCTGGGGTGAAGAAGATTATTATAAAGAAAAAATAACGAAAGCAGTTGTGCAGGCGACTTTTGCTTCTGTTGCTGAACGGGATAGAGAAGTAGCCGTTTTTGACAAGGAATTGCCCTTAAAAGAACTGGAAACAGCTATTAACAGTTATCCGTTTTTTTCAGGGAAGAATATGGTGCTAATCAAAGAACCCAAAATTCTGAAGCAGGATAAACAACAGGAAAGCGAAACACGCAAGGAACAACAAATGCAATTAGCAGAATTACTAAGCGATCTTCCGGATTTCTGCCAGGTTGTATGTGCGGTGGCAAAGCTTGACAAACGTTCGAAGTTTTATAAGACCCTTTTGCCAATTGCGGCAATCGTTGAAAGCAAGGCCATCAAATCTTATAATTTAAGGCCTTGGCTTGATGAACAGGCGTCTCTTTATGGGTGCATGTGGGAATATGGCGCTGCTGAATTAGTAGTGGAATATATGGCTGCTACTGACAACGTACCCTTATTGCTTTTGGCAAATGAAATCGAAAAACTGGCAATATATGCCGGAACAAGGGAAAAATGGACGCGACAGGATGTGGAGGCCATTTTCTCTGAATTGCCTGAGGTTTCGATTTTTGCTTTGACGAATGCCATAGCTGAGAAAAAAACCGAAGAAGTGCTGACTTTACTTGCCTTGGAAGAAAAAAGAGGTACCAATGTTCTGAAGGTTGCCGGTATTGTAAGCTCGCAAATCCGGAAATTGTGGCAAGTTAAAGAACTTATGGAAGCTGGTTATGACAAAACCAGCATTGCGAATGAACTGAAGATGCATCCTTTTATTGCACAAAAAACAATGGCACAGAGTAAATTCTTTACGACGGCAAGTCTGCAGAAATGTTTAACGGCACTTGCTCAACTTAATATGGACTTGCGCAAAGGCGGCAGACGATTCGAACAGTTGGAAGAAATTCTGGTTATGTTTTTGCATGATAACTTAAATAAAGGGTGAGAAGATATTATGATTAAAGAGCCTATTCTAGTCAGCGCATGTTTTTTGGGCATTAAATGCAGATATAACGGAGAAATAAATACTAATGAAGCTATTGCTTCTTTGAGTGAAAAATACGAGCTGATACCTGTTTGCCCTGAAATACTAGGCGGTCTGGTTACACCAAGGCCAGCTGCTGAACGCCTTGGAGAGCT
The DNA here is from genome assembly GCA_964439485.1 of uncultured Acidaminococcales bacterium. Lineage (GTDB taxonomy): Bacteria > Bacillota > Negativicutes > Acidaminococcales > Acidaminococcaceae > RZYP01. The sequence continues at coordinate 6,765 of CAYTOV010000037.1, forward strand.
TGTCATTAACAAAGAAGGCGAAGATGTAACAAGCTGCTTCAAACTGGGAGCGGAAAGAACTGCTGCTATTGCTGTCGAACATGACTGCCAACAAGCGGTGTTAAAAGCACAAAGCCCTTCTTGCGGCTGTGGCATTATTTATGATGGCACTTTCAGCGGCAAGAAAATTACTGGCAATGGTGTAGCTGCTGAAAAACTTTTAGCAATGAATATTAATGTTGTTAATGAAAATACCCTGAAGAACTTAAAGTAAAAATCAGGAATTCTGCCATAGGCATGGGATACAGAGTTTCAAGAATAATTGTGGGAGGTAGGAATTTATGTTGCTGGCATTATTACAAAAAGGTTTTGGCAATGACATCGATTTGAACTGTGCTGAAAAAATGCTTTACGGAGCAAATTGGGCATACGATTTGAAACTTACGCCAGAGGCTTTAAAACTGGCTGCCGGTTTTGGCGGCGGTATGGGTGTAGAAAGCATTTGCGGTGCAATTACCGGCGGAATTATGGTTTTAAGCCATCTCTATGTAAAACAACGTTCCCATGAAAGCAATCGCATCAAAGAGTTGGAAACAGAATTTATTGAAACCTTTAAAAATGAAATGGGTTGCATCGATTGCAAGTGCCTTAAAGAAAAATATAGGAATGATGAGATTAAGTGCAACTTAGTAATTTTTAAAGCAGCCGAAATACTTGATCGAATCATAGCAAGAGAAAGTGCAAGGACTGAATAAGACATAAAAAAACCTGCTCAAATGAGCAGGTTTTTTGTTATTTTAAAATTAAAATATTTCTTGGGGTTTAAGGTTATTACGAACTACATTATAAAGTAAAACCGCTATCACGACAGAAGGGATAGCGCTTGTTGCCATGGAGATGGCACAGTTTATGGAAGAAATTTCAGCAACCTGTGGTGCATAGCCTAAGATATATACCTTAAAAGCATAGCGGATAAGAGGCTCCGTAGCTACATTTACCAGACAACTGCCAATGGAAGCAATGAGAGTAGCTGTATAGATTTTCTTTTGATCTGTAAGTTCATTGAGATGCAGGATGTTGTGAGCAAAGAAACTGGCAGATAAGCCGATTAGCAGTTTTGAGAGGAATGTAGGCGGTGCTGAAGTCATATAGCCGGCCAGAATATCAGCCAGAGTCAAGCCGACTGCACCTGTCAGAGCACCATACTTGCCGCCTAAAAGCAATGCGGAAAGAATTATGAAAGCGTGCCCGATATAAATTTTGCCCGTCATACCGCCGCCCATCGGTATTTCTATGCGCAAATAGGCAAAGCAGACGAATGCCATAGCGGCGAACATGGAAGCCAAAGTTAGTTTTCGTAGATTTTTACCATCAATCATTGTTTGCGTACCTCGATTTTTTTAGATTAAACCAAGTCTAACGCAAAACTGCTAGGTAAAAAACATCCAGTTTCATAAAAAAATAAAGGGACAGTTTAAAGACACAAAAAAACCCGCTCCAATGAGCAGGTTTATATTGTTGCTATTCCATTGCATTTACACGTTTAGCAAGTCTGGATTTCTTGCGGGCTGCTGCGTTTTTATGGATAATACCTTTACGGGCAGCTTTATCAAGTAAACCGGTTGCATTAACGAAAGTTGTCTGTGCTACTTCTTTAGTACCAGTTTCAGCAACAGCAACCACTTTGCGAGAAGCATTGCGGAGAGCCGCTTTAATAGGTGCGTTTTTTGCACGACGTTCTGCATCGGTTTTTACGCTACGGATAGAAGATTTAATGTTTGGCAATGAATTCACCTCCTAAAAATTACTTTACCAATGAATTTTATCACGATAGATGATTTTTGGCAAGACCTTTGTTAAAAGTAACTTATGTTATATAACAAACTATTTTATCTCAAAACATAAAGTACATATTTTGAAAACTCTCAAAAAGAAGTATTTAAAGTTTATAAGACAAGGATTAAAGAGTTCCTCTGGCCGCTTCCACACGCGACAATTCGCCTGCAGGCAGTCGGTCGCTGACGTGCAGCAGGCCCGTCACTTCTTTAGCCCTTGCCTTCATTTGAAAAAGTATCAATATGTGCTGTTTTTAAGAAGCTGGCTGTTATCTTGCTAGAAAAGCTTACAGAATGTTATAATCATAGTTACGAATATAATATCAAATATTTATATATTTAGCTACTAAGAAAGACTGAGGTAAAAGAATGTCGCAGGAACTAATTAGAAATTTTTCAATCATTGCCCATATTGACCATGGTAAATCAACTCTCGCTGACCGTCTTATTGAGAGCACCGGAACATTATCAAAGCGTGAAATGGAAGAACAGGTGCTTGATCAGTTGGACTTGGAACGTGAAAGAGGCATTACGATTAAAGCACAGGCTGTACGTATTTCCTATGACGCAAAAGACGGGAAAACTTATATGCTTAATTTAATCGATACCCCTGGACATGTTGATTTTACGTATGAAGTGTCGCGTGCCTTGGCTGCTTGTGAGGGCGCACTGCTTGTTGTAGATGCCAGCCAGGGAATTGAGGCACAAACGCTGGCCAATGTTTATTTGGCGCTAGAGCATGACTTGGAGATAATACCTGTCATTAACAAAATTGACCTTCCCAGTGCCGATCCGGAAAAAGTTAAGAAAGAAATTGAAGAAGTTATTGGCATCGATGCTTCAGAAGCTGTGTTTACCAGTGCCAAAACTGGTTTTGGTATAGAAGAAGTACTGGAAGAAATTGTCAAAAAAGTTCCGCCTCCGCAAGGTGATAAGACGAAACCGTTGAAAGCCCTGGTTTTTGATTCGAAATTCGACGCTTACAAAGGCGTTGTTTTATATATTCGTGTTGTCGATGGAGAAATCCGCAAGGGCATGAGTATTAAAATGATGGCTACGGGTAAGGTTTTTGAGGTAACAGAAGTTGGTGTCTTCAAACCTGATCTGGTAAACGTTGACGTGCTGGAAGTTGGCCAGGTTGGTTTTTTTGCTGCGGCAATTAAGAATGTTAAGGACGCACGTGTAGGTGATACTGTTACTGACAACAAAAATCCTGCTAATGCACCTTTGCCGGGTTATCGTAAAGCAACGCCGATGGTTTACTGCGGTTTATACCCTGTTGAAAATTCTGATTATGATAATTTACGTGATGCTTTGGAAAAATTGCAGCTCAACGATGCTTCCTTAGTTTTCGAACCGGAAACTTCACTTGCTCTTGGCTTCGGTTTCCGCTGCGGTTTCTTGGGCCTCCTGCATATGGATGTTATCAAAGAAAGGCTGGAGAGAGAGTACGGACTTACTCTTATTACCACGGCACCTAACGTTATTTACCAAGTATTCCTTACAGATGGCAATGTTGAAATGATTGACAATCCGGCACTTTTCCCGGATCCAACAGTCATAGATCATGTCGAGGAACCTTATGTAAGAGCAACTATCATTGCCCCAAAGGAATATGTTGGGCAGGTGATGGAGCTCTCTCAGGAAAAACGCGGCGAATATGAGAATATGACTTATGTTGATGATAATCGCGTTATGATCCACTATTCTTTGCCGCTCAGTGAGATTATTTATGATTATTTTGACCGTTTGAAATCGGCTACCAGAGGCTATGCTTCCCTTGATTATGAACTTCATGGCTATCGCCCTTCCAGTCTGGTGAAAGTAGATATCCTTCTTAATGGTGAACCGGTTGATGCCTTGTCAGCAATTGTGCATAGGGAAAGTGCACAAAGAAGGGGTCGTCAGCTTGTTGAGAAATTAAGAGGCTTGATTCCTCGCCAAATGTTTGAAATTCCGGTGCAGGCAGCCATCGGCAATAAAGTAATTGCCCGCGAAACAGTACGCGCTATGCGTAAAGATGTTTTGGCTAAATGTTACGGCGGTGACATTTCGCGTAAGCGTAAACTGCTGGAAAAACAAAAAGAAGGCAAAAAGCGTATGAAGCAGGTTGGCAGCGTTGAATTGCCGCAAGAAGCCTTCATGGCAATATTGAAAATGGATTGATAAAAATGAAAAAACAGTGGGAACAAGTTCAGGGGATATACTTACATATCCCCTTTTGTATGCTAAAATGCTTATATTGTGATTTTGCTTCTTTCGCAGGCAAGAACGGGCTAATGCACCAATATGCGTTGGCTTTGGCGAACGAAATCAGGCGCAGAGCAGCAGAAATGCCTGTTAGTGAACGAGCCACTCTCTACTTTGGCGGTGGTACTCCTTCTCTATTGCCTATTGATGATTTAAAAATAATAATCAATGCTCTCAAAGAAACAGAGTTATGGCGTGAACCGGCAGAAGTAACCATGGAAATGAATCCGGGAACGGTAGATTTTGCCAAACTGTGCCAATATCGCGAAATGGGCATTGATAGGGTCAGCTTCGGCGTTCAAAGTTTGAATGACGAAGAATTGAAAATAATTGGCCGTCTGCATACGGCAAGTGAAGCCTTAATGGCTATCGAACAGGCTTCCAAGGCTGGTTTTGAGCGGATTAGCGCTGACCTTATCTTTGGCTTGCCAACGCAAACGTTGGCAACATTTACAGATACCATGTCAACCATTGTAGACTCTGCTATCAGCCATCTGTCGGTTTATGGGCTGACTGTTGAAGAAGAAACGCCGTTGGCAACTATGTTGGCAAACGGTTCTCTAGTGTTGCCCGGCGAAGAAGAAGCGGAAATGATGTATGACCATACCATTCGTTATTTAGAAGAACATGAACTGCATCGTTACGAAATATCGAATTTTGCGCGCACAGGCCAGGAATCGCTGCATAATCTTGTTTATTGGCGTTATTTACCATACTACGGATTTGGCAGTGCAGCCTGTTCGTACGACGGCAAACAGAGAATGAGCAATGCGGCAGATATTGAAAGTTACATAAGAGGTGCAGCTCCAACCATCGAACAGTTGCCTGCAAGGACAAGTTTGGCAGAATTTATGTTCCTGGGCTTGCGCACAGGTGAGGGTATTGATTTGTCTGTTGCAAAGGAACGTTTCGGCGTTGATGTTATGACTATGTTCGGGCAGGAAATAAAAAAATATATTAATAAAGAAATGGTGAGCTTTGATCAGGCTGCCAACAATCTAAAACTAACTAAGCTTGGCATGAAATTCGGCAACGAAATTTTCGAGTTATTTTTATAATCTTTCTATAAAAACTTGATAAGCACATGCGAAAATATCTCTGAAAAAATTAAAAATTAAAACTTGGATACCAATGCTTTCGGAGTATGTCCAGAGGTGCGAGGGCTAAAGAAGTGACGGGCCTGCTGCACATCAGCGACCGACTGCTGTGCAGGCGAATTGTCGCGTGTGGAAGCGGCCAGAGGAACTCTTTAACCCTTGCCAGAGATATACTATATGTTTTGAGACAAAAACATTTGTGACTGATTTATATGATATTAATTTTGCTTCATATTTTTCCATAATCTTTCTGTAAAAAGCTTGACAACAAGAGTTCTAAGTGGTAATTTTATATC